>PLXP01000080.1 GCA_003151435.1 Acidobacteriaceae bacterium | reverse complement strand
TCACTGATGTTGGCACAGAGGGGTTTATTCCAATGCTCCCATGGCGTCCTTATGATTAGTTCCCCTTTATAGCCAGTATTCTCTAGTTCTTTCCCAATAGTCTTTGGCAAATCGAATAGGTTATTAGCAATCGTCCCGCTAAACATATTTGGATAATCAAGAACAATATACAACTTGGAGTCGGTTGCCAAGAGAACTGAACAGACTGGAATATGGCTTCGGGAATCGCTAAACGCAGACCAGCTTTTTGTCGTTGCCTCCACAAAGGAATTGCAGGCATCTTTTGCGATCCACTCAGCATTTTCCTTCGATTGCGGGTGATCCACCTCTGGTCTTCCGTAAAGGCGACTCCAAGCCCAGAAATAGGAATCATCAGACGACAGTTCTGCGTCCTTTGGAAGGAAATGCCGCTCGTTCAAATAAAGTCTGTAGTGCCATTGATGTTGCGATAGATACGTATCAGAAACCTTGACGTAACAGTTGATCGCATCGGAACAGGCACCATGTAGGTTGGCGTCGTAGCCCAACTCTTGAAACGTCTGAAACAACAGGGTCGACCAAGCACGTCGCATGCCATGCTCAAGAACATCGGTCGGTGAGAAAACTGAGATTTCATACCAGTCCGGTGCGGTTTCCTTGGCGGAGCAAAGTGTCGGCACTTGCGGAAGGCCTGGGATCATCTTCCCGGTGATATACGCACATATGGCCTGAGGGCTCGCCGGGGAGGTTTTAGCTTGCTTTTGATGCCGCTGCGCAACTGCCGAGAGTGAAAATAGACACAGAAAAATCGTCGAAATCCTTGCGACTTTCATACTGACTCCGAATGACTGTTATGCCAGATACTACGGTTTATGCTTTCCGTACTGGTCCGCACCGGTTCTGGGGCTGTGGTAATGCCCATTCTTGTGATGCTGGTTCGTGGAGCCGGGGTACTGACCGCCGTGGGAATCAGTATGCTTGCCACCACCGTAGTAGGGCCGTGGCGCACGCGACCTGTGCGCGGCTCGCGGTCTGCAAGGAACCTTGGCAAAACTGCTCAGAGGCGCTAAAAAGGCGAGTAATCCGACAATGAAAAGCCGGATGAATCTCATAGCATTTACTCCCATAGGCGATGCTGCGAACCATTTTCTCACAGGGGCAACGAGAGGTGGCCATAATTGATCGAAGAATCGCATAACGGACTGAGCGACCAGGCGGATCCGAAGGGATGGAGCCCCAGGCACAGATTTTGAGACCTGGGAGTATCAAGAGCCACGCGCTAGAGCAGCTTGCCCGACGCGAGGTCGCGAATCAGGCCGCGGTCGGCGGCGAGAAAGTCATACTCGGGCAAGTCTTCGAGCCGCGTCCAGCGCAATTGGGTGAAGATGCGATTCTCCAACTCGCCTGAAAACTCGCGCACCGCGAAGAATTGCAGATCGACCGCGCCGCCATGACGATAGTTGTGGCGAATGTGGGTGACCTTGGGGCCGATCGTGGCGTGGATGCCGAGTTCTTCGTCGAGTTCGCGGGCCAGGGCCTGTTCCGCAGTCTCACCGGCTTCGATCTTGCCGCCGGGAAATTCCCATTGCAGCGCCATCGGCTGATCGGCACGGCGTTGGCAGATCAGAACCTGGTCCCCGCGGACGATCAGTGCCGCCGCCACCAGGCGAAGCGCAGGACCGGGAGGCCGTGAGCCGGAATTCTGCTGGAGATCTTCCACGTTTTTAGTGTACCCGCACCAAAACAGATGCAGATTCCGCATTCATGCGCACGTCTTGTCGAAATGAGTACCCCCAATGCGCGGAGCTCACCCCATCCAGAACACAACTACTTTCCAGCGATGTCTGAAGCAACAGCCTCGGAACCCTGGGGCCGGAAGTAGCCCCAACCCTTCCGCGCCGCGGCTTCAAGCAGGGCGGGGGAAGGGTTGATGGGGAAAGCATGGGCCGCGATTTCAAGCATCGCGAGGTCGTGAATCGAGTTGCCAAATGCAGCGTCGGGCCGCGGCAGGCCCACGCGCACCAGCGCGGCCGCCTTGGCATCATCCGTCGGCACATCCACCAGCTCGCTGGTAATCACGCCGTTCACTACGGCCACTTCAGCGGCGAGTACGCGCTGCTCGGGAATGCCGAACGCGCGCGCGCCCTCGGCCACCACCCACTTGTTGGTGGAACTCACAGCCCAAAGCTCCACACCCGCGGTGTGCATCGCCGCCACGAGAGACGCAATTTCAGCGAACGCGCGTCCAGCCACGAATTCGCTCACATAGGCCGCCGCGGCCTTGCGCAGTTCCTCTTCGCGCAGGCCAGCGTAGATCTGCACCATCTCGCCGCAGATCTGGACCTCGCTCACAGTTCCGGCGCGGTAGGCGCGGTGGCGATTGTCGATCCAGTCGCTGGTGGAGCGCGAAACCAGCCCCTGCTCCAGGGACCAGACCATGAATCCGACTCCCGAGTCGCCACTCCACAACGTCCCATCGCAATCGAACACCGCGACCTTCGGCTTCAGATCAAGTACCTCGCGTTGCAATTCCTTTGCAGTCCAGCCAGTCAGTTCTATTTGTGTAGTCGTCAAGCGATTCTCAATCCTTTTCGAAATTCGTCCAACTCTATTCTCTTCCAAACTCACGTGTTTTGCACGTGAACGTTCCATGACACGCGCTTCAGGATTCGCATTCGCGACATCGATTCAACGGTAAAAACTCCTCATGGAGATTTGCGTAGCTGCCATTTACCCTGCTATATGTGAGTGTTTCCACGAACCCCGGAGATGATCAATGCAAGGTAAGCAAATCGTTCGATTCATCGCGTTCGTCGCTGTAGCCGCGGTGTTGTACGCCATTCCGCAGGCCCGGGCACAGTTTTCGGGCGCGGCGAACTCGGCGAGTGCCAGTTCCATTCCCGCGTCCGCGCTGATCCAGCCCGATGCGCTGAACGGGTTGCTGAAGCCCGACGCAAAGGAGAAGCCACTGGTGCTGCAGGTGGGCTCCCACGTCATGTTTGACCAGGCCCATATTCCCGGCGCCCAGTATGCCGGGCCGGGGTCAACGGCCGCGGGAATCCAGTCGCTTGAGAGCCTGGTTGCCTCGTTGCCGAAGGACAAGTCGATGGTGTTGTATTGCGGCTGCTGCCCCTGGAACCGCTGCCCCAATGTAGGCCCCGCCTACAGGCGCCTGCACGACCTTGGCTTCACCAAGGTGAAGGTGCTCTATCTGGCCAATAACTTCGGAGACGACTGGCTCGGCAAAGGCTTCCCCGCGGTAAAAGGAAAGTAATCCAGGCCGATCGCAGGTTGCGTTGACAAACAGCAAAGAACGAAACTCCGGGATCACGATGTTTCGCTGCATTGGTGCGATGGCCCTGCTGGCGATTGCTCTCAGCGCGGCGACGCTGCAGGCCGCAGCCGCAACAGACCCGCTGCTCCACAAGCCGGCTCCGTCTTTTGTCCGCAATGACCTGAACCATCAGCGCGTGGATCTTGCCGCCTATCGCGGGCGCGTGGTGCTGCTAAGCTTTTGGGCCACATGGTGCGCACCGTGCCAGATTGAGATGCCGCGCTTTGTGGCATGGCAAAGCCGCTACGGTTCTGACGGATTGCAGATTGTAGGTGTCTCAATGGACGACGACGACGCTCCCGTCATCGCCCTCACCCGCAAGCGCAAGGTCAACTACCCCATCGTGATGGGCGATGAGGAGTTGGGCACTCTCTATGGTGGAATTCTCGGGCTTCCGGTCACGTATCTCATCGACCGCAACGGCACAATCATCGCAAAATTCAAAGGCGAGACCAGCCTCAGTGACCTGGAGACCGCGATTCAAAAGGCTCTCCGCGGGCGCTGATTCGAGCCGGCAAAATCTCCGTTAGGTCTCTGACCACGTGAATTCGTATGTTGTGATGGAGTGCCGTGGTATCCCACCCAAATTTGATACTACAACCTGCGGTCAGAGACCTAGTAATGAAGTTGATTCCGTGATGAACGAGGTACGGTAACGTGCCGGAACGCGGCCAACCGACCCGCCCTGCGCCGATAATCGCTGTGTGGACCCGACCGCCAACCTGCCGTTGCTGAAGGACTACCAGGCCTATCTGCGCGTGGAGAAAGGGCTGCGGCCGCTGACGTGCGAAGCGTACCTGGGCGACATGCGGACCTTCGCCGAGTTCCTCGAGTCGCGCAACGGTGTTTTGTTGACCGCCACGCAGCAGGATGTGGCGGCCTTGCTCGAACATCTGCGCAATCACGGCATCGATTCGCGTTCATCCGCACGCAAGCTGAGTTGCCTGCGCGGCTTTTACAAGTGGCTGCTGCTCGACCGGCGCATCCATCACGATCCCACGCTGAACATCGAGTCTCCCAAAGCATGGAAGGTGCTGCCCAAAGCCCTGGCGGAGCCCGAAGTGACGGAGATGATGGAACGCGCCGCCATGGCCGCGACGCATCCGCAGGCCCGCGCAACGGCGCTGCGCGATCACGCCATACTGGAACTGCTCTACGCGGGCGGGCTGCGCGTGTCAGAGGTTACCGCGCTCTCCACCAGCGACCTGGCGCTCGACGCGGGCCGGGTGCAGGTGCGCGGCAAAGGCGACAAGGAACGCATTGTGCCGCTGGGCCGCGCCGCGCTGGAAGCTTTGGAAACGTATCTGAATGAAGGCCGGCCGCACCTGGCGCGAATCAGTTCGGCACGCAAGGGAAACTCCGCACGCGTTGATAGCGCACGCATGTTTCTTTCGTTGCGCGGCATGCCGCTGACGCGCCAATGGGTGTGGCACCTGGTAAAGCTGGCGAATGGCAAGGCCAGTCCGCACACGCTGCGCCACAGTTGCGCCACACACATGGTGGAGCACGGCGCCGACCTGCGCAGCGTGCAACTGCTGCTGGGCCACGCCGACATTTCGACCACGCAGGTTTACACGCACCTGGCGCTGGGCCGCTTGAAGACCGTGCTCCGGGAGCATCATCCGCGCGGGACGCGGCTGCTGAAGGAACGTGCCGCGAATGAACACAATGATTCCGAGGCCGCCGACGATCAGCTTCCCGATGCAGCGGTGACGTCATGAGCAGCGGCTATGCAACCACGTCCGCCGCCACGATTCCGCAACTCGTAGCCGATTATCTGCGCGTGCTGGCGAACGAGCGCGCCGCCTCGGTACACACCCTGCGCGCCTATCAACGCGAGTTGAACGGCTTTGCGCAGTACATCGTCGCGCACTACGGCCTCGACCAACCTCCCGGCAACATCGACCACACGCACATCCGCGCGTATCTCGGCACACTCTACGATCGCGGACTCTCCAAGGCCTCCGCGGCGCGCGCGCTGGCGGCCATTCGCAGCTGGTTCAAGTGGCTGGCGCGGACCGGGCACGTTGAACAGAATGTGGCCTCGCTGGTTTCAACGCCGCGCCTGCCGAAACACTTGCCGCGCGTTCCCTCCATCGAGCAGATGAACCGCGTGGTCGACTCCGTGGGCGCGGATGCGGCAAGCTGGCCGGCACGCGACAAGGCGATCCTCGAGATGCTCTATGGCTGCGGCATCCGCAACGCGGAACTCACGGCTCTCGATCTCCAGGACATTCACTGGGCCAACGAAGTGATTCTTGTGCGCGGCAAAGGACAGAAGCAGCGCTATGTGCCGCTGGGCGATGCGGCGGCGCAGGCGCTGCGTGCCTATCTTGGCGAGCGCGCCGCGCTGCTGGCCGCCGGAGACGCATCGCCCGCACGCGCCACGCCGGCTCTCTTCGTCAATCTCAGATTGCGCGGCCTTGGCAAACCCGGCGGCCAGGCGCGGCTCACCACGCGCAGCGTCGGCCGCATCGTGAAGCGGATCGCCATTCTGCGTGGGCTCTCGTCCGACGTCCACCCGCACACACTGCGCCATGCCTTCGGCACACACCTGCTGGAAGAAGGCGCGGACCTGCGCGCCATCCAGGAACTGCTGGGGCACGAACGCCTCTCCACCACGCAGCGCTATACGCAACTCACCACGTCGCAACTGACGCAGGTCTACGACCGCACGCATCCGCGCGCGAACTAATCATCTTGTGAAGAATTTCAGACGCGTAGCTTCTTGCGCGACAGCTTCATCGCGGCATCCAGTTCCCGGGTAAAGTCTTCCACGGTTTGCTTTTTGATTTCGCGCTTGAACAGCCCCTTGCCGCGCAGGTAATTCTCCATGTTCGCAATGGAGTCGTGGGCTTTTCGCTGTCCCTTCACGCGAAAGCCCTCACACTGGATCAGCGTCGGACCGCGGCCCAGGCGAGCGCGGCCAATGGACTCGTGTGCCACGCGATACACCGCCACCACATCGTTGCCATCGACCGTGATGTTGGGCAGTCCAGAACCTGGCGCTTCGTTCACGTTGTTCGCGGCGTTTGTCCGCTTCGTCCGGCTTTCCGGAGCGCCCGTCAAACTCGTCACGCAGACAAAGATCATCGGTAGTCCATTTGCCCGTGCGATCTCCAGCGCGTCCAGCCAGTATCGGAGAGCGCCTTCGCGCCAGAAGACCACCACCACTTTACCGTTCCTCTTTGTTTTATGCGCAAGTGCCGCTCCCATTGCAGTATGCAACTGCGCCCCAAGGTTCATCGCAGGAGTTCCATGCGCACGCAACGAACGAAAGACCCCTGCCGGCGAGCCACCATGCAAAAAACCCAACAGAACGCCGTCGTCCACTGAACTCAACCCATCTTCGTCCGTCAGGTCCATCGCCACGCCCACGTTGGCAGCCTCGCATCCCGCGGCAGCTGCATGGTCGGCCGCTGCCTTTCGCTGCCGCACCAAGCCTTCCACGCACTCGTCGAACAGCCGGCACTTCAGCAGGTTGGCATAGAGATGGATCAGCGTGTCATTGGAGATCAGCGAAAAACCGTTCTCACCTTCCAGCGCCGCGTCGGCCGCGGCCGCTCCTTGCTTGTTGTTCCTCATCGTCCTCCGGTTCCTCACCGATTTCTGCGATTGTAAATAAACTCCCCGCCCTCCGCCGCCGTCTGCAAAATCAATTGACAAGCGCGCTTGATAAGGCGAATGCTGGCCCTGCGAGGTGAGCCCATGAAACCTGCCAAAGCAGCGCTTCTTCTCCTCCTGTTGTTCATCGCGGTTGGCGTGGCGCAGAGTAAGCCCAAAAAAGTTGCCGCAGCCTTCCAGAACGCGCACTCCATTTACGTAGAAGCTGCGGATGGAGACATCCTGAAGCCCGGCCTTTATCCCGAGGACCGCCAGGCGATCGCCGACGTGCAGGAGCGGCTGCGCGAGTGGAATCGCTACGTCATCACCACCCACCGTGAGCAGGCCGACCTGCTGCTTGTGGTGCGCAAGGGCCGTGTGGCAGGCCAGCAGGACCACGCAGGCATGGGCCCGCGCCCGCAACGGTCTCAGCCGCCCACATTGGCTCCGGGCCAGACCTCGGCCATGGGCCCAACCTCGCGGATAGGCCAGATGCCCGGCACCGATGGGACCGAGGTGGGCTCGGCGAGCGAGATTGGCTCCCCGATGGATCTGCTTCGGGTTTACACGCTCAGCGCGAACGGAAAAATGATGGGGCCAATCTGGTCGCGCGAGATGGATGAGGGCCTCGACGGACCCTCGGTGCGCCTTGTTGAACAGCTCAAATCCGAAATCGAAAAGGCTTATCCGCCTGAATCTGCGAAGCAGCCCGGTCCCTGAGCGAACCTAAGTAGAGTAATCCGCGTTGATGTGGATGTACTCCGTCGTGAGGTCGGTGGTCCAGAAGACACACTTGCCCGCGCCCTGGTTGAGATGGATGGCGATGGAAAACTCTGTCTGCCGCAGGTAGGTGTGCGCCGCGGCTTCGTCGAACTCCGCTGCCCTGCCGCCATCGCGGCAAATGCGCAGTTCGCCAAACCAGATGTCGATGCGGTCGGGATCGATCTCTGCGCCTGAGTAGCCGATGGCTGCAACCAATCGGCCCCAGTTCGGATCGCAACCGGCCCACGCCGTCTTCACCAGCGGGGAATGCGCGATGGCCTTAGCCACCCTCAGCGCATCGGCGTCGGTCGCGGCTCCGTCAATGCGCAACTCCACCACGTGCGTAATGCCTTCGCCATCGGCAACAATCTGGCGCGCCAGCGACGTGCAGACCTGCGTGAGCGCCTCCGCAAACTCGACGTTCCCTGCTTCTACCGTCGCGCCACTCGCACCGGACGCCAGCAGCAGCACCGTGTCGTTCGTCGACGTATCGCCGTCCACCGAAATGCGGTTGAAGCTCACCTCGATCGCCTGACGCAAGTAGCCGTCCAGCACCGGCGGCTCCACGGCTGCGTCGGTCAGCACGTACACCAGCATGGTGGCGTGCGGCACCAACTGCGGGTGAATCATTCCGGCGCCTTTGCAGGTGGCGGCAATCCGCACTTCCCGCGTCTCGCCGTTTGGCCCATCGACTTCAATGCGCGCGAAGGCTGTCTTCTCCACCGTGTCGGTGGTGAGAATCGCCTCGGCAACCTGCTGAAAGTGATCGGACTCGGCGCCCATCTGCTCCGCCAGGTCCGGCATGGCCGCGATCAGCTTCTCCGCAGGCAGCGGAACTCCGATGATTCCCGTCGACGAGGGAAACACTTGTTGCGGAGAGCAGCCGAACAGTTTCGCCGCTGCCTCGCAGGTGGCGCGCGCGGCGTCAAGCCCCGCCTGCCCGGCGGCACAGTTCGCATTGCCGGCGTTGATGGCCACCACGCGCACTTTGCCGCCCGTCGCCCGCAGGTGTTCCTTGTCGACGATGAGTGGGGCGGCCGTGACGCGGTTGGCTGTAAACGCCGCAGCGGCGCTGGCCGGTGCGTCGGCCACAATCAGCGCAAAGTCCGTGCGTCCGCTGGCTTTCAATCCCGCCTTGGTGGCGCCAAAGCGGAAGCCCCTGGGAATGAGAAATGGTGAGATGTCGCTCATGAGCTCCGGAGTTCCCGGCGAAAGGTCTTCAGTCGGCGGGGTGAATCGATGCAACCCATTTAATCTAGCAGGTGGGGGACGGATGACGGAGAACCGGACGGAAGCTGAAGCAAACAGGGAACCGAATCAATTTCTCGAACTGGAGAATGTCAACGTCGCGCGCGGCGATCGCGTGGTGCTGCACGATGTGAACCTGAACATTCGCGCCGGCGAGCATGTCGCCATCCTCGGGCCTAACGGCTGCGGCAAATCGACGCTGATTCTCGCCATCACCTGCCAGATTTATCCCATCGTCACGCCCGGCATGAAGGTGCGCATCTTTGGCCGCGAGCGCTGGGACCTGACGCAGTTGCGAAAACAGTTTGGCGTGGTCAGCTCCGGCCTGACGGGCGCCGAGCTGCCCGGCGAACGCACCGCCGTCACCACGGGCCTCGACGCGGTGATCGCCGGATTCTTCTCGGCGTCGACCCTGTGGCCCAATCTGCACGTCACCGCCGAAATGCGCGAGCGCGCCGTGGAGGCACTGGAGCGCATGGAGGCGCTGCACCTGGCAGAGCAGCTGGTGGGTGAAATGTCCGCCGGCGAAAAACGCCGCATCCTCATTGCACGCGCCCTGGTGCATCGGCCCAGCCAACTGCTGCTTGACGAGCCCTCGAACGCGCTGGACCTGGCCGCCCAACGCGAGCTGCGAGAAACGCTGCGACGGCTGGCCGCGGAGGGCACGGGGCTCATCCTCGTCACCCATCATCTCGGCGATATTCTTCCGGAGATCGAGCGCATCATCCTCATGCGGTCGGGCCGCATTGTGGGCGACGGGCCACGCGAGGAGATGCTGACCGCGCCCCGGCTCAGCGGACTTTTCAACACCCCCATCCGCATCGGCCGCGACGAGGAGTGGCTGCATAGCTGGTAAATGCAGGGAACAGGGAACAGAGTGCGCCCACCCGATAGTGGATGGGGATCGAAAACCAAGGCCCCGCATCCCGCTGTTTGTATGCTGCGGCGGTGCGCCTCGTGTTACCATTTCGAAAATTGGCTCTAGTGTGCCAATCGACGGAGGTCTGCATGAACGGCTACTCGAGACGCGACTTTTTAAAGACCGGCCTCGCCGCTGGCACGCTGGCGAGCGTGGGAACCCTTCCCCTCCAGGCGGAGCGCCGCACGGCCTTTGACAAAGTCACACTGGGCAAATCCGGCATCCAGGTGACGCGCCTTGCTTTCGGCACCGGCAGCAACAATGGTCATGTGCAGGCTGCGCTCGGCCAGCAGCAATTCTCCAAGCTGATCGCCTACGCCTACGAGCGCGGCATTCGCTTTTTTGAAACCGCGGAGGCGTACGCCACCCCGGCCATGCTGGGCGAAGCGCTGAAGCCTTTCCCGCGCGACAGCTACGTGCTGATGAGCAAGGTCACCACCGACAAAGGTGCCGATCCGCACCAGCGCTTCGACGAGATGCGCCGCATTTCAAACACCGAGTATTTCGACATCATGCTGCTGCACTGGCAGCACACGGACCGCTGGGTGGCCGAAACCAAGCGCTGGCAGGACGGCATCGACGAGGCGCACGCAAAGAAGACCATTCTGTCGCGCGGCGCGTCGGTACACGGCCTGCCCGCCCTGCGCCAGATGCCCGGCAACCCCTGGCTGCAGGTGGCCATGATCCGCATGAACCACAACGGCACGCGCATGGACGGCCCCGTGCCGGACGACGACAACCGCGGCATTGTGCCCGAGGTGGTGGAGCACGTGAAGCAGGTGAAAAAGGACGGCATGGGCGTGATCAGCATGAAGTTGGTGGGCGATGGCACGTTTGTCCGCCATGATGACCGCGTGGCCGCCATGCGCTTTGCGATCCAGAATGCCGGCGTGGATTGCGTGACGGTGGGCCTCAAGAGCAACCAGGAAGTGGACGAAGCCATCGATAATCTGAACCTCGCGCTGTCGTAGCCGCGCAACTCCAGCCCGCGCGCTCAAAAACATCCGTGTGCCCCATCCTTGAAACAGTTTCATCGTTTCAAGGATGGGGCACCCAATCCCCGCCTACACATTTCTCCGCACATCTCACCTTGACTCCCCACCGACCTCCGGTTAATCTGGCGTTACACGGGAAAGGAGGTTGATCCAGCTAATGACAAGTGATTGTTCTAGTTGTTTCGTACGTGAGGTGACTGAGGCCTAGGGCATCGCGCCCCAGACCCCAATGTAAGTCCCGGCAGAAGTTCGCAGGGTTATTGGCACTCGCGGCAGCGCGATGGCCTTAGTCCAATCCCAACAGTTCACTGCTAAGAAAACCCCTTGATTCTAAAGGGGTTTTCTTATGCCCTCTATTTTTTGTGCTGAATCTGTGCTACGGTGGGTGCGCAAATCCATTCGGGGTACAGCAAGCATGAGCAATCCCGTTATCACGATCTTTGTCCGGCACTCCGCCATAGATGACAAGCCTTGTAAGTATGCGGATGACGAATTCTCCCGCCGTTGCAATTGCCGGAAACACTTCCGCTGGACTCAGAACGGGACCCAATACCGGCGCAAGGCAGGGACCAGGTCCTGGGAGGAAGCCGAAGAGGTCAAGCGGCAACTCCAGGACCAATTGGCCGGACGCACACCGGAAGTGAGGCCGGAGGATAACGTCCATCCCGTCTCGGAAGCCGTTGACCTTTTCATCACGGACAAGAAGGTCCAAGGCGTATCGGGCGGTGTGGTGTCCCGGTACAAAAGTGAGTTGGGCCGTTTCCAAGCGTATTGCGAAAGAGAGAACGTCTTCACGGTCGCACGCATCACGCGGGAACTGCTCACGGGCTACGCGGCAACGTGGGAGGAGCACTATCCGTCCAGCAACACGCGGGCGTCCGTGCGGGAGCGGCTCCGTAGCTTCCTAAGGTACTGCTTTGAGTGCCGCTGGTTGGACCGCATCCCCGCTGTGCCCAAGGTTGAGGCGGATGAGCCTCCGACACTCCCACTCACCGAGGCGGAGTATGCCCGATTGCTCGGTACGATCGATTCGGTGAGACCCCTGCGGTATGAGGCGAAAGGTGTGACCCGGCTGCTTAGTGTAGAGACGAAGACACGGCTCCGGGCTCTGATTCAGTTGATGCGGTGGTCCGGGCTCGCAATACAGGATGCGGTAAAAATTCGCAGGGCTGCCATCATCCACGACGAGGCGAAAGGGATTTACCGGGTGGTGACGGCTCGTCAGAAGACCGGGACAGATGTATCCGTCCCGATCCCCACGAGCGTGGCAGAAGAAATTCTTGGGGTTCCAGCCCCCCACCCCGACTACATCTTCTGGAACGGGAAGAGTAAATCCAGGGCGCAAGTGACGATGTGGGGCAGCCGGTACATGCGTCCCTTGTTCGAGGATGCGGGGCTTCGCTCAGGTCACATGGTCAGCCATAGGCTCCGTGACACTTTTGCCGTGGACCTGTTGGAGAAAGGAGTGCCCCTGGAAGAGGTCTCGAAGCTGCTCGGTCACGACTCAATTAAGACCACGGAAAAACACTACGCCAAGTGGGTGAAGGGTAGGCAGGATCGTCTGGACTCCCTGGTAATGGGTACATGGAAAACTCGTTAGGGATCAACGCTTCGTGACGAAGTGTCGGCGGTAAATCTCATCTGCCGTTGCCCGAGGGATTCGGATTGATTTGTATCCCCGCTTGTGCATTCTCTCTGGACGATCGATAGCTAAGAATCCACCCACCTCCTCACACCAGCGGCGCACAGTATCTGCACAGACTCCCCATTCCATCGCGAGTTGCCCTGGCCTGAAGTGTGGCTGGTGGGTGTCCATTTAAGGTAATACCCGGGACCCGCTAATCTCTGGATTATTGGAGCCCAAAAATGGAGAGATCATCGGATCGAGGTCCCGGATGCTCGACAAGCAAGCCCAGGAGGCCGCGATGCGGGCCAAAATCGCAGCCATGACCGATGATGAGCGCTCCCCGGTGTGATTTGATCTTCAACCGGAAGACGCGTCCTACGGGCCTCAAGCATGTCTCTGGGTCGGAGCCTCGCATGCACCCGGATCGAAGCCCCGGCTTGGTTAGGTCGGTCAACCTGGGCGTTGCGAGAATCGTCGCGGCCAGCCTGGTTCCCAGCACGGCTGAACACATCGCCACTTCGACCGGGCGGCTGCAGGGCGATTTCCGGCGTCCGCCGGGATTGCAGGGGTCATGCTACGGGCTCCAGATAGCTGCCGGTGCGAACGCCAAATGCCGATCGGTGCTTCAATTCACGGTGGCGAATAGAACCAGAGCGAAAGCTCAACCATCGTAGAGACAATTGACGATTGAGCCCGGTCTGTGCGAGCCCGCCGGGGGAGTCCGGCGCACCTTTCCTTGAACCTCGGCGCAGGGGCGTGGAGGGACGCCCGAAACTGGCGGGGCAATGGGCTGCCAACAGGGGAATGCGCTTCCCGTCCGCCCTACAGATCGCACAGCCTGGGAAGCTCGTAGCGCCTGGTTTACCGTAGCCAGGCGTTGGGCGGGATGTGTGCTCCGGCAGGAACTGTTTAGTTTTTGCCCGTATCGATCCGATCCGAAAGCGACCGGAGAGAGCAGCCAAGCCGATCCGTCCGGTCTCACCACGCCGTCAGGCGTTGGTTTGGCTTGGACGGTTGGAAGGGAGACTCTGTCTCCCTGACGACCGGCTGGTTTCTTAGAACATGGTGTTTCAGGCATGGTTTTCTAGTAGGCAACTTTCGCAAAAGGGTCTGCGAATCCTGCAAAATGGTCTGCGAAATTTTCAAAACTTCAGCAGATTTCGCGAAACCTCTGCAGGAGTAGCAGAACTCGACGGCCGCCACCAGCTCCGAGCGCGAAGAAATAATGGCCGTAAATAAGCAAGAATCCTTTCCAGCGGGTATTTACCTATGTGGGCTTGCGTGAGAAGCGGGCCGCAGAAACGGTGATACAAGCGATGGGAAACCGCCCTGGCGACGTGCTGCCCAAAGGGGACGCGACAGCCCGCCTTTCAAATCACGATGACTTCGTCCCCCCCACGCCTGATGACGCGCCAAGTGAATGCGCGTCCGAGGTTCTGGCTTCTCTGCCGAATTCCAAGATTTGGTGGAATTCAGTGAGAGCCTACCAGGCTGTCGCGCTCGTGCCATGGATGAAAGCCCATGCCAAGCAGAGGGGCCTCAAGTTTTGTGCCACCCATGTCGGCATCAACAAGGTCATGGCTAGCGCAATGGCCAACCAAAACGAACGGCCCATGACCGTCAGGGATTCGATGTTCCTGGCGTTGCCAACGATCACAAGGAGGCTTTTGTGACCCATNNCGGCAGAAGATGCTGGATGAACTCCAGCGTCGCAACTACTCACAGAACACGGTCTACACCTACCTGCATGCAGTAGAAGACTTTTCCAGGTACTTTCACCGCTCGCCAGACAGGTTGGGGCCTGATCATATCCGACAGTATCAGGCCTATCTGTTTCGAGAACGCAAGCTTCAAGCAGGGACGATTGCATGCTGCACCGCAGCTTTGCGTTTTCTCTACGTCAAGACGCTGCGACGCCCGTATCTCCTCGAGCACATCCCATTTCCCAAACGTCCCAGGCAACTCCCTGTCATCCTCAGTCCAAAAGAGATCGAGCGGGTGATTGAGTCGGCAGAGAACCTGATGCGCCGCACCATGGTGATGACACTGTACTCAACCGGCATCCGCTGCTCGGAACTGAAGCAACTCGTCGCGCAAAACAAGTTGCAGTTCCACGGCTCGCAACAGTATCTGG
>PLXP01000059.1 GCA_003151435.1 Acidobacteriaceae bacterium | reverse complement strand
CGAGCGACGTCAAGGCGGCCAAGCTCGCGGCCATTCAACTCGACTTTCCAACCTTGAGTGATTTTATGCTCGCATGTTGTCATGCCTACATGAAGACCGCCAAAAGACCATAGCGGCTTTGAGGAGAGTCAACGCACAGAACCCACGCAGACCATGACACGATTCCAACCAGGACAGATTTCGGATGCAGATCGGACTCCGAGAGCAAGTGCCTCACCAGGCCCAAGAATTCAGGAACAGTTCGGGAAACCTAGACGATTTAGGCGTTTCTCCCGTTTCTATAAGATGTTTTGAGATGAATATCCATCTTGCTCAGGNNGACGAGCAGCAGTGTGGGGAGCAGTTGAGCCGGCAGCGCTGGCCGGAGGGCTTCGTGTGTCCGCGTTGTGGTGGACCAAGCCGCGGCTACATGTCGGCGCGTCAGGTGCATGAATGCGCTCGTTGCAGCTAAGGACATCACCCACCCCAACAAGCAATCTGACATCAAACCGCAACCCAGATAGAATGAGCACGGACCCGTTGAGTCTCGACCTCGCCATCGCGTGAGAAATGATGAACCTGACACTTAACCTACATCAAGGGGAACTCTCGATCGTTCGCCTTTCCCCGCAAGCCGTGCTCCCCGCCTGGCTCGATCTTGCAGCCCGGCCGCTTGTCTCTGTCACGTTCGCCGCAAACGAACTCTCCATCGTCTGCCCCACGAACCTTGTCCCGCCCGGCCACCGCAGTGAAGGTCCGTGGCGCGCCTTTGAAATAGAAGGTCCAATCGACTTCGCCCTCACCGGAGTCCTCGCCTCGGTTCTCCACCCTTTGGCCGCAGCCGGACTGAGTATTTTCGCCCTTTCCACTTACGACACTGACTGGGCCCTCGTTCGCTCAGAGAAGCTTGCAACCGCTCAGGCCGCCCTGCGGCGCATTTCCAGCTTCGCGAGGCCTAGAAGCGCAGAGACAGGCAGCTCAGCCCACCATCCATCTTCCGAAACTCCGACATATCCAGCACCAGTGGTTCAAACCCGCGATCCCGCAGCGCTGCCGTGAGCCGCGGGAACCCCTCTGCTACCAGGACCCTTCCGTTTACCCGCACGCAATTGGCGCTGTAGCTCTCTTCCTCGCTCACCCGGATCAGTTCAAACCCGGCGAATACCGGGTTGTTGGCCATCTCCCCCATCACCACCAGCGTGTTTTCTCCAATGAACGCAATGCCGCTCTTGAGATGCAGGATGCTTGTCATGTGCCGCACGTCGACGGTGCATGAGCTGTATCCCAGTTTCGCCAGGCGCTCCGCTAGTTGCCGTGCGCCTACTTCGTTCGTGCGATGGGAAAGTCCCAGAAAGAAATGCTCGCCGGCCTCGCAGATATCCCCGCCGTCCACCGTTCCCGGGGGCAATGGAGGCTATGGATCGGGAGTGTTCAATCGGAGAGTCGCAGTTTCCGATAACGGAATCGTTCGATTTCACCGCTCTTGAGCGAGATGACTGCAAAGTGAGTCACAGCCAGAGGCATCGAATGTGCGCTCTATCTGCGCTCTGTTTATCGGTTTAACGCTGCTTTGCAAGGTCTAAGGTGTCATCCGCTGACCTGCATGTTGTTGAAAATACGTTTGGTTGATAATTCGATTCCTACCGCGTCCACCATAGAATCAACAACTTAACGAACGGTAGGACGCGGTTCAACCCCACACAACCCCACAGTTCTTAGACCGCTACAGCCTGGAGCTCAGACTGCGGCCTCGGTTGCGCTATCACCATTTGAACGACTTTTGAATTGGCCTTCTGCTTGGCTTTCAAAGTCGCGCTGCCGTAGACGTTCATGGTTGTGGCCACATTGCTGTGCCGCATCAGTTTTTGCTGGACTCCGATTGGAGCACCCGTTTCGTCCAAAAGGGAACGGTATGTGTGCCTGAAGACATGCCAGCCGATACTGAGCAGGCCGATCTTCTCACCGGCAGGCTTGAGGATTTGCTGTTGAATCATCCCCGCGTAATAGCAGCCGCCTGTGACGTGGGAGGGGAAGACAAGCCCGCTCGTTTTCTCACCTTTCAAGTCCAGAAGGACCTGAGCGAATTCGGGATCAAGCGGTACGTAATCGTTGGACGCCTCGGTCTTGACTTTGCCGATCCGCCCATTGACGACACCCTGTTGAACCAGCATCGCTCCGGTCTCGAAGTCGATATGCTCCCAACGGAGTGCCAGAACCTCTGACACTCGCATCCCGGTACACATCGCGACAATGACCATTGCCCTGTACGGCTCCCGCACTTTGGAAACCAACTCCTGAAACTCCTCAGGGGTGAGTATCTGAGGCTTCTTTAGGCGCTTGCTGGTTCCCTTCAACTTCACAAGCTCCATTGGGTTACGCTGCACGTCCATCAACTCCCAAAGCATTGCCCGCTCGAACAAGAGGTGCGTAATTGCTGGGTGGCGTGACAGATCTCGATGGGGATTCTGAACCAATACCGCAGTTCGTAGGAGGGCAATGAGGAGAGCGCCGCGTCAGGACTAAGTCCAGTTTGCAGCGCATGAGCAAACGCTTCTGCTGCTTTCATTTTGTCTTTCTCCAATTGAAATGGCCGGCCGCGCTCGTGCCCTGATTGGGCACAAACGCGGCCGGCCATGTAGTGGGTGAGTTTGTGCGTCCAGTAATCGGGAAAGGACGCGATGAGGCATTGCGAGAATGTGAAACCTCAGATCGGTCAGCCAGCGGGCTGGCTTCCGAAATTCCCCCTGACCGGATCAGTTCGAGAGCGGGAGCGAAGCCTACCCGAGTCTCAGCGTCGGATCTTCAGAGGCTTTTGATCCAATCCGAATTCCGTTAGTCGAAATATCAGGGACGGGCTCTTATTCGCCGGAGAATCGGCGGTTGGTCGGCAGTCCGAAGTAGGTTGTTCGTTTTCGGCAAACTGTTCAGCGGCTCGGCAGCCGAGGCAATCTCCATCTGTCGGCGGCGTAAACGGACATTCCGGGAAGAGACGGCAAACCCGCTCAAATTCCCATTCGATTTCGGCTTGGCAAGGATTTTTCGGACATTCATTTTCTCTTTCATATGTGGAGTGTTGGGAGCTAGGTGAAGAGAAGGTTTTGTGCAGGGCATTACTTTTCGCCGGAGAACTAGCCGCATTTCCGCCGCGTCGTGGATGGCTGGATCGGCTGTGGATGGCGAGAGTGACTATTGTCGCGCAATTTATATTTAAATCACGCAAATAAATATTGCGCGACCTCAATTTATATTGCGCTATTTGCTTGCATACTGCGCGATCTTATGTTTTGATTGCGCGATACTGGATCGCGCAATCAAGAGGGGACAAATCATGGCAAGACGTCGACAGGAAGATCTGGCAGAAGACTTGGCAGCGGTCGTGGATTCTGTCCGGCATAGTGCGGACGGCGCCCGGAGAGGCGAAATTGCTGAGGTTTTGAAGCAGATCCCGCAACGAACCCTCCAATATTGGCTGAAAAGCCTCGTCGAGGAGGGGCAGCTCATACAGGACGGCAAGGGGCCGGCCGCGAGATACCGGGTTCCCACCGCAGCAGAGGAGCAAAAAGAAACGACTGCCCGGCAAGCTGCACCCGGAGAAGAAAAGCCAGAAGAGGCCATGGTGCCTCTCTCCGCCGAAAGCAAGAAGATACACAAGTATCTGCGGCAGCCGTCCGGGGCAAGAAAGGCAGTGGGGTATAACCGTCAATTTCTAGACGGCTATCGACCCAACACGAGTTTCTATCTGTCGCCGAAAGAGAGGGCGCACTTGGCGGACGTGGGCAAGACGAAAGCCGGAGTTGAAGCGGCCGGCACCTACGCGAAGCAAATTCTCAACCGCTTGCTCATCGACCTGTCATGGAACTCAAGCCGCCTGGAGGGAAATACCTACTCGCTGCTTGATACGCGCCGCCTGATTGAATTCGGAGAAGAGGCGCAGGGCGGGAACAGGTTGGAAGCTCAGATGATTCTCAATCACAAGGACGCAATTGCATTTCTTGTGAGCGCGGCGGATGAGATCGGCTTCAACCGCTATACGATTTTGAATCTCCACGGCATTCTGGCGCAGAACCTCCTGCCGGATGAAGCATCTGCCGGACGCCTGCGACGTATTGCAGTCGGCATTGAAAAATCCGCATTCCATCCTCTTGAAGTCCCGCAGTTGATAGAGGAGTGCTTCAATCAGGTGCTGGCGACGGCAAACGCAATCCAGGACCCGTTCGAGCAATCCTTCTTTGCCATGGTGCAACTGCCGTACCTTCAGCCCTTCGACGATGTAAACAAGCGTGTCTCGCGTCTGGCGGCGAACATTCCCTTTATCAGGGGAAACCTGTCACCGCTCTCGTTCACGAGCGTGCCGCGTTCAAGCTACACGGACGCGATGCTTGGCGTTTATGAGCTGAACAAGGTGGACCTCTTGAAGGATGTATTCATTTGGGCCTATGAGCGGTCGGCCGAACGCTATGCGGCTGTGAGGCAATCTCTGGGCGATCCAGATCCTTTCAGGCAGCGACACCGGGAAGCGCTGCGTCAACTCGTGGGCGACGTGGTCCGCGGAAAGATGGACAGGAAAGCGGCGGTTGCGTATATCGCCGAGTGGGGAAAGAACAATATCACAGTGGAAGATCGCGCGACGTTCAGGGACATGGCCGAGTCCGATCTTCTCGGCCTGCACGAGGGAAATTTCGCTCGTCTTCAGGTTAGACCGAGCGAATTCGCGGCGTGGCAGATCGTGTGGGAAAACAAAGAATTAGCATTCCCTGCCCCCGAGGAAAGGTATGACTCCGGGCGGGATGCTGTCGTCTTCTGGGGGCTCGACAGGGATGAGCGAATACGATGCATCATCAGCGAGGAGGCGCTGGATGACCATTTCCGAGGCGACAACAGGATCAAGCTCGAAGTCTTCCGGGAAAACCGTCCGGTCATTGAAGAGATCGCACGACGCAAATATCTTTCCGGTCATGTTGAATCCGACGGAACCGTGCTGATACGCACGGCCGATATTCCCCGTTGAGGCGCTGCACTGCTTGTGCTGATGCTGACGATGATGGTGATCATGCTGTTGATGGTGTCTCTGCTGGCTCTGGTGCAAATCGGCCCCGGCCCGTCGGGTACATTGGTCTTTGGAGAGTTGAGGGCCAACGGTGAGCGAACTGGACAGCATCGAGAAGTTGTTTCGAGGGTGGCACTTCGACCGCGAAGTGATCATCTTGTGCGTGCGCTGGTAGCTGTCACTCGACCGGCATCCACAATGATCGCGCAACTCGCGTTCCTTCGCATCCTGTCTGGCCAAGGGCCAGTTGCACGCTTATCGTTACTAAACCTCTGTTCCATGGAGACGTCGGCCACAATAAATGCCACTTTCGCACAGCACCGGATGATGGTATATCTCCTTACCTATGGTAGAGAATACGTTGGAAGGAAAGAATCTGATTCCCTCTGCGACCGGACCGGCTGGTCCGATCCCGCATCCAGCCTATTGCACGCCTCAATGCTATGCGAACGACAAGCATGGGCCCTCGGGGTCTTGTCAATGCAACGGGTGACTTACTTAGCCGTCACGCACAAACTACGGCTCCGCGGCATTGAGCAAACGGGTGCGCGTCTCTACGGCGCTGCTGATGTTCGTTCATCTGTTCTGCTGCGAATGATTCCCGAAGATCACCCGTTGCATTAGCTGACGGGCATCCAATCTGTGCGTGCTGCTCACCAGTTTTCCTCACGGGAGCCGATCGAGCGCAGATAGGCCGAGCGCTTGATCCAGTAGTCGCTGCGGGCATCCATCATGCGGTCTTGTGCCTGATGGCGCAGAACCTGAGCTTCGAGTACATCGGAGTAGGTCGCCATGCCGTTGGCCTGTTTGTCGGTCTCTTCTCTGACGTTCACATCGCTTTGCGCAATCTCCTCAACGGCGACCTTCGTGGCCAGCCACGCATCCTGTAGGTCACTCCATGTTTTCAGTACTTCGATACCGATCAGTTCGCGCGTGTCGTTCAGCTTGAGTTCGGCGATCTGTTTACGCTCTCTTTCGGCCTGAACGGCGTGGCGAATTTCGCGTATTTTCGAGATCGGAATGTCGGCGGTGCCGAAGGCGGCGACGTTTGTCGAGCCGGGCAGGCCCGCGAAGTCGTAGCGGTAGAATGTTCCGCCAACAGCGACCGTAGGCATCATTTCGCCGTGCTTTAGGGCGATTTGCAAATCCTCGGCGCGCACGGCCTTCTCAAGAAGGCGCAGTTCCACGCGCTCAGAGCCGCGTTGCTGGCTTTCCATTTCAAGCGAGGCCGGATCGAGGGGTTTGTCCAACCCGTCGGCCAGCGCAATGCTGTCTTCATCGGGCAGGCCGATGTGATGGCGCAGATCGCGAGAGGCCAAGTGAATGCCGCTTTCCAGGCGTTGACGGTCGAGCGCCGCCTCGGAACGCTTCAGTTGCACTTTCAGCAGATCGTTTCGCGTGATAAGGCCCGATGCAAGCGCGTCTGAGACCTGCTTTTCGAGCTGAGCAAGCAACTCCTGATAGGCTTGGATGGTGCGCAACTTCTCGGCCAGCGCAACAAGCCTCCAGTAGTTCTCCTCGGTTTGTGCCAGCACGTCGCGGCGCGCCATCTCCTGCCTCTCGCGGGCCACTTCGACGCCAAGCGCGGCCAGCCGATTGCCGTTCTCGATACGGCCGCCAGTGTAGAGAGGCTGGATGGCGCTGACCTGCTCAAGAGAACCTTGGCCTGCGAATCCCGTCTTTCCTGACTGTGCCATCATCGAAACCAGAGAGGTTGGCGCGGCATAGCCGAGGACGCTCGATGAAATCTGAGGCGTACGCTTGGTGGCCGCGACCGCGCGTTCCTGCTGCGCGGCACGAATATCAAGCGCAGCTTCCTGCGTGGCGGCGTTGTGTTCGAGAGCCATCTTCTTGCACTCGGCCAACGTCAGCGGAGCCTGTTGAGCGTGCGCAACGACCGGCAGAAGAAGGCACAACAGGAGAACACCGGCAAGAGTTGGAGCCGCAGGCGAGCCTTGGCGCGGCTCGTCTTCGCTACGCATCACAAGGCCGTAGACGACCGGCAGGACGAATAGCGTCAGCACCATTCCAAAGAGCAACCCGGAACAGACCACCGTTCCGAGCGGTCCCCAAAGCGATGAGCGGCTGAGGATGAGCGGAACGACGCCGATGGCCGCGGCCATCGCGGTCAGGTAGATGGGCCTCATACGGCGTTTGCCGGCGGCCAATCCGGCCTCCATTGCACGTAAACCGTGCTCGCGGCGTAGTTCCTCGGCATAGCTGACCAGAATGATGCCGTTGCGAACCACGATACCCATCAGGCCGATGATGCCGACAAACGCAGTGACTCCAAATGGATAGCCGGCGACCAAAAGACCAAAGAGCGCACCGAAGAGGCTCAGGGGCATCGCCGCCATGACCACGAGAGCTTTCTTGAAGCGCTGGAACTGGAAGAGAATCACAAGGAAAATGAATCCAATACCAATCAGCAGGGAGATGCTCATGGGCGTCATGACCTCCGCGCTGAGTTCCTTTTCGCCGCCGTACTCCACGCGGATGCCGGGTACTTTCAAGCCCGCGATGTAGTCTTCCATCTGCTTTTGTACCGAGGAACCCAGCGTGTACGGGCCGAGATCGACAAGTACGGTGAGTGTACGCACACCGTTGCGGCGCACGATAGCGCCCTCGTGCCAGGCAGGCTTAACCACTGCAACCTGTGCAAGCGGCACCGCAGCGGCGCCCGAGTATGAGGAAACATATTCCTGCTTGAGTCCATCGACCGTGGCGATCTTACCCGGTGAGTCCTCGACCAGCACGCGCACTGGGTAATCACCTTCCCAGATGGTGGCAGCCGGATAGCCTTGCGTGCCCATTGCCACCGAGGCCTGCAACAGCGCAGGGGGCACACCCAGCCGCGCGGACTCGTCCCGATCGGCCAGGATGTCGATCGACTGAATGGCATCCTCGTAGTCGTTATGCACCCAGGTGACGCCGGGAATAGAGCGAGCCTTGGCCTCGATTTGCGCACTGGCCTGTTTCAGGGTATCAATGTCGCTGCCAGAAAGACGAATCTCGACTGGAAAGCCAAACTGAAACTCCAACTGCTTCCACCGCACCCAGCCTTCAGGAAAGTCGCCCGCATAGCGCAGCCGATCTTCGTGCAGAACCGCGATGGTAGCCTCGTTGCTGACGGTGTTCACCAGCAGCTGGCCGAAATTCCGCGCAGGCATATGCGGCGCGTACACGGTGTGAAAACGCGGAGAGCTTTGGCCTATAAACGAGGTCACGTCGGTCACGCGCCTGTCGGCCATCAAGTCGCTCTCCAATCGCCGAATCACGGCGTCGGTCTGCTCCAGGCTGCGTCCGTTTGGCAGATAGACCTCGACGGCAAATTGGTTCCGATCGATCTTGGGGAACATCTGTATTGGAATATGCAGTGCGATGAAAATGGCCGCTGCCACCGAGAGCAGGCCGGCGGCGACCGTCAGCCACGGAAGGCGAAAGGCCGCTTCCAGAGCAGAGTCAAAGGCGCCCTGAATCAAGTCGAGCATGGAGCGCTTGCCGTGTTGCTTGTGCAAGCCCTTCTGGATGAGATGCGCGTTCATGGCAGGCACCAGCAGCAGCGCGACAAGCATGCTGACGGCCAGTGCCACGGCAATCGTAACGGGAAGGCTTCTCAAGAAGTCTCCCGCCTGGCCGGTGACAAGAATCGGCAGCGAGGCGTAGACGAGAATGATGGCGATGGTGGCCGTGAATACCGAAACTGCCAGTTCGCTGGCACTCTCGCAGGCGGCCGTCCAGGGCATCATCCCTCGATCGAGCTTGTCGATATGATCGTCGATCACCACGATTGCGTTATCGACGACCATGCCCAGGACTACTACCAGCCCTGCCAGCGAAACGGTTTGCAACTGCACGCCCATCAGATTGAGAATGGCGAGCGTGATAGCAATCGAGATGGGGATCGTCACCGCTGCAACCGAGGCCACGCGGATCGGCAGCAGCAGAATCGTCACCAGAATCACTGCGGCTATCGCCAGCAGGAAGTCGCGCATGAAATGGTTGACTGAGGTGCTAACCACTTTGGGCTGGTCGGCCACGCGCGCGATGGTGACTTCGGCAGGCAACTCGGCCTTGGTCTCGGCCAGCGCCTGGTCCACCTGGTCGCCGAAGTGGGTAATATCGTTGCCGGATTGCATCTCAATCGAGAGAACCAGCGCATCTTTGCCGTTATAGCGTACGTAAGCGTCGTCGTGGCCATACTCACGCTTGATTTCATCGGCCACGTCCCGCAAGCGAATGTTCTGTCCCGTAGGCAGCGACAGCAGAATCGTGTCGGCCAGCTCGGCTTCGGTGTTCAGTGTGGGACTGACGTGAATCGGCCGTTCGAGTTCATTCTGGTCGAGCCTTGCCGGCGCCGGCACGGCCTCAAGCCCCTGCAATGCGGCCCATACAGTGGCTGGACGGATGCCGTAGTGCGTCATCCGGTCGCGCGAGATGCTGACACGGATTGTCTCCTGTTGTTCGCCGAATACACGCAGCTTGGTCGTCGCGTCAATGCGGCGCAGATGTTCCTCGAGTGATTCGACATATTTCTTCAGGTCGCGCGGACTGCGGCCCTCGGCCGAAATGGTGAACAGCAAGGCGCTCGTGTCGCCGAAGTCGTTATTGCCTACCAGCGCCAGCACCTGCGGTGGCAGCTTCTGCGCCTTCAGTTCCTGCAAACCCAGCCGCAACTTGGCCCAGAAGGCCGGCGCGTCGGGACCGCTGATGGACTTTTTCAACTCGACGTACACTACGACCTGACCGTCCTTCGAAACCGAATAGGTCTTCGTCTTATCGACCTCGTTGAAGGTAAACAAATAGTCCTCGACCGGACGCGCGAGCTTGTCCTCTATCTGCTCGGTTGTCGCGCCCGGCATTACACCGACCACAAGGCCCTGACGGATCGTAAAGTCGGGAAACTCCTGGCGCTGCATCGTCAGGTAGGAATAGACGCCAATGCCCGCAGCGATGGCAACCAGCGTGACGACAATGCGCCACTGCATCATCGCCTCTTCAATCAGACCGCGTATCTTCATCGTCCAGCCCCTTGCGCTTGGGCGTTCGATATATGCGCTCGAATACCGTCGGCCAGCATTGCCGTGCCGGAGACCACCACCAGTTCCCCTTCCTGTACGCCATTCGCGACCGCGGTCTGTTCGCCGGCGAATCCATTTACTTCGACCCGCCGCCGTCGCAATTTGCCGTCCGGCGTTGCGACAAAGACACAAGGGTGGCCCGTTTCGTCGGTGCGGATCGCCTCGGGGGGAACCGCGAGCGTCTCAGCTCCTCCCTCCGTATGCAGATAAATCTCGGCGATCATGCCTACTCGCAATTCGCCAGACGGATTCGGAAGAGAAATCTTCACGTTGAAGGTGCGCGTCAGTGGATCGGCAATCACGGCGATCTCATGCACTTCGCCCGTCAAGCTCTTGCCAAGTGCTGGAATCGCCACGCGGACTTTCTCGCCGCGCTTTACTTTGCCGATCTGCGTCTCTGGCACCGGCGCCACGGCCATCACACTGCCGATCTGCATCAGCACAATCGCCGGTGCGCCGGGAATGGCCGTTTGCCCTGGCTCGATCTCGCGCTTGGCTACGATGCCGGCCTGCGGCGCGCGCAGGTAGGTGTCGTCCAGGTTCTTGCGCGCGATCGACAGGGTGTGCTCGGCCTGCTGTACCCCGGTCTGCGCCTCGACGACCTTGATCTCAGGGATGGTCTGGTTCTTGTGCATCGGCTCGATGCGGTGCAGGGCATCGGCAGCGCGATTCGAGGTAGCCTGCGCCACTCCGATCTCATCTTCGTAGCTGCGCGGGTCAAGCCGCGCCAGCACCTTGCCCGCCGGAACAAAATCACCCTCCTGCACAAGAACCTGCTGCACCGTACCTATCTCGCCGAAGCTGAGGGGAATCGATCGCTCGGCATCGAGTGTGCCGCTGATGCGAAGATCCCCTGCCGATCCCGCACGGACAACCTGCGCCACCTTCACAGTCGGAGGCACCGCGGCGGGCACGGCCTGATCGTGGCAACCAGCCAATGCCATCGCGGTCGTGGCCAGCGCCAGCGCCGCTCCTCGCAGCGCCCAGGCAGCGCTGTCGCCTCGGTGGGCTTTCCACCGCCGGTCAGTCTCCGCGTGAATCATCCTTTCAGCCATGCCCAGGCTCATCGGCTTGCTCCTTCGTGTTTGCAGATTCCCTCGATCAACAACTCCAGCAATTCTTCCAATCCTTCATCAATGGCCGGTGCGTTCTGGACTTCGGCAAAGTGCGTCTCGATGCCCTGCAAGGCGGAAACCATGACGAGAGGGACCGCCATGCTCCTAATCGGCCTGAATACGCCTCTTTGCGCACCTCGCTGCAAGATCTCCGCCAGCATCTCGACTTCTTTCCTGAAAAAGTTTTGGCGGACACTGTGTGCCAGCGGCAGCAGGTCGCTGATTTCCTTTCCAATACCGCTATCGGCCACGATTTCTCTGAATAACTGGAAGCGAGTCCGCACCATCGCGGCCAACTGTTCGCGCGGATCATCGCAAGCCTCTACGGCATCCCGCATATCGCCAAGGATCCGCTCGCTTTCGCGTCGCACAATCTCGGCGAAGATCTCCTCCTTGTTCGCAAAATAGTGATACAGAGCGCCCTTTCGCAGCCCACAGGCATTTCCAATATCCTCGACCGTCGTTTTGCGGTAACCGTAACGGATAAAGATACCCCTGGCCTTTTCGCAAATCTCCGTCTTCCGGTCTCGTTCCGCGGCTGGTTCGCTCAGCCCTCCGCTTGTTGCCGCAGACTCCAACGTTCTGTTCTTCATCTCCCGCATCCCACGCTCCCGGACCTTTTTCTTTCAAGGCACGCATTGAACTATTGAACATTATAGTCAATTGTTCAATTTATTCAAATGGATCTTCCTGCATTCCGCATGAATCTTCATATGGGAACTTCCCAAAATGACTCGCATATTCAGAGCAGTACAGAATCCAGTACTGAATTAACGTGGTTACAGAAACCACAGAGCCGTGACGATGGTTCGGGAGTCGCGCCTCTAAGCGGAAGCGCCTCACGCCGCAAAGCGACGAGGAAGACTGCCACAAATGGGCTGTCAGGGAGGCAATATCAAATCCTCCTGATCCTCAATAGCTACGGCTGGTGCACGCCAGAGATGGTGGGGCGAATCGCCGTGATCCATGGAATGGCTGGGCGTGCCACTTGGATCTACACTCTTCTTCACGACCTAAGAGCGCTCGGCTATGTGGCGACGATGCGCAACATGAATGGGACGAATGGCTTGGTGTACGCCGTTTCCGAATTCGGGTTAGCGTACATTCGGGCTCGCCGCGACGATCTTGTCTGCGACACAAATGTGCTAAAAAACCCGGGCAGCATGAACCATGTCCTTGCCGTAAACCAGATCATGTTGCGATTCCGATCGGAATTCCGTCCTCGGTTCTGGCTCACTGATTTTCAGGTGCGAGCCGACAACATGCAACTAGGGACCGACGGACTGGCCAAAGACTATGACTCCGCTGGCGAACTAAGCCTGCCGGACCGTTCGATCCAGATTGGCATCGAATTCGAGTCGCAGCAGAAGACTGCGGCACAGTATGCCAAGTTGTGCGCCTGCTTTGCAGCCGAAAAGTACCTGCATCTTGTGATCTATTTTCTCGGGAGCCCGGATTTGCTCAGCTCCATCGCGCCGCATTTACGCTCACTCGGCGGCCTTGTATGCTTTGTGAACTACCGTGACTTCATTACAGACGGTAGCGCAGCGTCCGCTTTCTATTGGTACGATGACGAGGTTCTTACTGCCAATCTGCGCGACGTTATGACGCACGTGTCGCAAAGGAACACGCCGGTCTATTTACCACAGAATCAACTCGAGCTTCGCCTTTCAGCTTAGCGGATCATCAGGGAATCGTGAGGAAAAGCTGGTTCGGGCAAAGGCCGCCGGCCAGCGCGCGAAACAATGCCTCGTGATAGCGCTCGTCCTTCCCGCAGCGCTTCACGTCCACCAAGACGGCCGTTTCCTTCACAATCCGGCTCTCCGGCATACTGCTCGCCAAAGTGACCACACGGTCATAGCCAACGGCGGCGGTGTGTTTGAGATCGTCGTTGACGGTGCAGAACTCGGAGAAGTCCGTCTGGCGCAGGCTCGCATGTATTCCCAAATTGCATCTGGGATATTCGAATGCCCTTCGGCTCAGCTGGGCTCGATCAAACGTGGGATATCCCGCGCGGTGTGAACTGCGGAAGCGAACCTGCTCATGCGAGGAACGGGGATGAGTTTCAGTCCAAGTGAAGCTGCAAAGCAGACCTCAGAAGGAAGGATGGTTGGGAGTGTGTGCATCGCAGTCGATGGGCAGCCGCGACGCAGGTTTCCGATGAACTTGTCTGCGGACCTTATACTCATCTTCTACACCATAGTTTCGGAAGTGATTGATTATCAGCATGTTGCAGTTTTGAAAATGGCGTAGTGACACGTTTTCTCTCCATCTGCGTCGAATTGAAGATGGGTTCAGCATGCACGC
>PLXP01000114.1 GCA_003151435.1 Acidobacteriaceae bacterium | reverse complement strand
CGAACTGCTACCCGTACCGCTTGGAATGACTGATTTTGAATGAGCGTGGGCACAAAAATGGACACAATCCACTGAACGCGAAACGGTCCGCTGATACGCAATGTTGGCGCGATCTTGCAGCGATTCGCCTGTATCCCCATCGCGTCGAGCTCGCAGCATCCGATCACAGATTAACCCTACCGCGAATCCATAGTGCGCTTGAACCACTCTACCGTGAGACTCATCGACTCACTCCACCGGCTCGTACCACTCAATTTCGACGGTTATTCGCATTGAAAGCCGCAAAGTACTTATGCACCGGCATAATCGGCAGAAACGGCCCAATAGGCGGACCAAATGCGGGCAAAATCAGCCCGACACTTGCCTAAAAATCACCTCCAGCGATGGAATGTGGCGTTTCAACATCGTCTGCGGTAGGGCAATGGATCGCGACCGGTCAGCAAAATTCTACAAGCCGCCAGCGCAAATGGCTGCCTTTTACTGAAGGCAGCCATTGCCGTGTCTTGAAATAGGACCGAACTGGTCGTATATTAAATGAGGACTAAATCTGTCGGATATTCCAGGGATGTTGTTTCCAATGCTTGCGGTTCTGCGGGTTCGGTGGATTTGCCTGTTGATTTTGGCATCTTTGATAGAGTTTGGGGGACCAGTTGCAGAAGTCTTGTTGCGTGATTTTAACCGTCCTTTTCTTTTTCTTTTTTGCGCCGTTCGTTTTTGGTGACCAGGACTATTCAGTCTCAGGCATTGTGCACGATGTCAGCGGCGCAAGGGTTCCGAATGCCCGCATCTCGCTCCGCAAGGCCTCTTCCAGCAACGCCCTAGACGGTGTGACCGAGGAACGGGGGCAGTTCCGGATTGAAGCGCCGGGTGCGGACAAGTATCAGTTGGAGATCTCAGCCGAGGGGTTCAAGGCGCTTCAAGTGCTGGTGGTGCTCACTCCGGAGTCGCCCGGCACCAACCTTGATCTGACCCTGGAGATTGCCGAACACAGCGAGACGGTGGAAGTGACCGCCAACGCTCTGGCGGCAGAGACGACCAGCACCCAATTAGGTGAAACACTTGATGCCAAAAGGATTGAAAGCGTGCCCGTCAACGGGCGCAGCTTCACAGATCTGATGGCGGTCCAGCCTGGAATTGTACCGGCAAGCACGGCGCAACCAGGCGCTGTGATCATGACGGGAGTGGCCTCGACGCCGCCCTCGGGAGACGCGAACCCCGGGAATCTCTCTATCAGCGGGCAGCGCGAAGCCTCGAACGGCTTCCGCGTAAACGGCAGCGATGTGGAAGAGGACGTGAACATGGGCACGTCGATCGTGCCGAATCTCGACTCGATCGAGAGCTTTCGTGTTCTGACCAGCAACTTCGATGCGGAATACGGCAACTCCAGCGGCGGCCAGGTACTTGTGACCACCAAGCCGGGCGACTCGCAGATACACGGCTCGGCTTTTGAGTATTTGCGCAACACGGAATTGGATGCGCGCAATTATTTTTCGAAGGATCGGGCTGCCTATCGCCAGAACCAGTTTGGCGGAACACTCGGTGGGGAGCCCTTTTACCGTGGCGTGATGTTGTTTGCCGATTACCAGGGAACACGGCTGACAGAGGGCATCGACACTGGACAGATTTCAGTTCCGTCCCTCGCGGAACGTGGCGGCAACTTTGGCGCCAGCTCTTTGACCGGCAGCGTGAATGGGAACTATCGTGCGGCGCTGCTCTCTGCTCGACTGGGCGAGACTGTCACGGCAGGCGAGGCTTACGCGGATGCATTTCCCGGCGGGCAGATTCCACAATCCGCCTGGTCGGCCCCAGCCATTCAATTGTTGAACTCGATTCCAAAGCCAAACGTGGGAGCGGCTCTCTTTGCCACATCGGCCGAAGCGCAGACGCTCAGCGACGACAAGGGCGCGCTGCGCATGGACTGGACGCTCGGCAGGGGAACTTTCACGGCATACTACTTTCTCGACAACTACTCGCTGGATAATCCTTATCCTACCGGTACCGGCGGTGCAAGTGTGCCGGGTTTTGACGCCACCGGCAGTGGTCGCGCGCAACTGGTCAGCGTCAGCCACACGGCTACCTTTGGCGCGGCGGCGCTGAACGAATTTCACCTGAGCTATATGCGCAATGCGAACTCCGTGGGCCAGCCGCGGGGCGGCGTAGGCCCGACGCTGGCATCGCAGGGGTTTGCGGGGATTGTGCCGCTCAAACCCGGCACAGAGGGCATTGAGAATATCGCCTTCAACGAATTCACGATGGGCGTTGACACAACAGCCATCGTGCAGGCTGAGAACATTTACGAAGTGAGCGATGCCTTCTCACGCATTGTGGGAACACACGGGTTCAAGGCCGGCGGCGAGATTCACTCCAACCAGATCAACACGCATCCCGACGTGATCTTCAACGGCAGCTTCGCTTTCAACGGATCGGAGACCGGACTGGATTTTGCCGACTTCCTGCTCGGTGCGCCCTCAAGCTATACGCAAGGGCAAGCACGCAGCTTTTACAACCGCAACCTATATATGGCGGCGTTTGCGCAGGATAGTTGGAAGTTGAGCGGCCACTTGACGATGAACTACGGCGTGCGCTGGGACCGCATCCGGCCATGGCGCGAGAAATTCAATCAGCTGCAAACACTGGTGAGAGGTCAGCAGTCTGAAGTCTTTCCGGGCGCGCCACAGGGATTGATCTTTCCAGGCGATGCGGGCGTGCCGAGTTCGCTTGCGGGCGCGCGCAACAACTTTGCGCCCCGAGCGGGGCTGGACTGGTCTCCGCATCTGACCGCAACAGGGCTGCATTGGCTTACAGGCGCCCCAGGGCAAACCAGCATACGACTGGGCTATGGAATCTTCTACACGGCTTACGAAGGGCTTTCAGCAGGCATCATGAGCGCCAATCCGCCCTATGGCTACACCTATACATCCGCGGCTCCGCCGCTGTTTGCTTCTCCTTTCATCACGGCGGCTACCGGCGCGAATGCGGGACAACGGTTCCCGCTGCAGAAAGTGGCGTATGGCGCGAGCCAGTCACAACCGAACTCCAACGTGGATTGGAGCCAGTTCGAGCCGTTGGTGGGTATTCCCGCGGTGGACCCGCGCGATGTGACCCCTTATGCTGAGCACTGGATGGCCAGCATTGAGCGTCAAATAGGCGGAGCGACGCTTGCCACAATCAGCTACGTGGGCACTTCGTCCCATCACCTGCTGGTGTTGGAGGAAGTGAACCCGGCGGATCCGTCGCTGTGTCTGAGCCTCGGGCCGGCGCTTTGCGGTCCCTTCAATGAGCAGGCTGCGCGAACGCAGTTCGGCCCCGCGTTCGGCAGCGTGGAACTGCAGAGAACGATTGCGAATGCAAACTACAACGCATTGGAGGCCACGCTGAACCATCGCTCGCATGGCCTCGATACGCTGGCCAGCTATACGTTCAGCAAATCGCTTGACCAGTCTTCAGGACTTCCCGAGCCAGTTAACCCTGTGAACCCTGCGCTAAGCCGCGGACTCTCTTCATTTGATTTGCGCCACAACCTGGTGGCGAGCTTCCATTATGAGGTCCCGAAACTGGCGCACAGGGAGCGGCTCAGCCGGTTTGCCTCGGGATGGGCTGTGGCAGGAATTGTCCGCTTCACTTCAGGACTGCCGGTAACGCTGTTCAACAACAACGACACTTCGCTGCTGGGCACGATTCCAAACGGCATCAACAACAACGGCGTTGATACGCCGGCGTGGAGCGGACACTCGCTGAATCTGCAAACGAATCCGCGCGGAGGAAATGCAGTATTCGATGCAAGCCAGTTCACGTTGCCTGCGCTGGGCGCCATGGGAAATGCGCGGCGGAGATTCTTCTCCGGCCCTGGCCTGGAGAGCATTGATGCAACGCTTTCGCGCAGTTTTCTGGAGAAGGACAATCGCGCCCTGGAGTTTCGCATCGAGGCATTCAACGTGGTGAATCACGCACAATTCTTCGGAGCCGCCTCGGTCCAAGGCAACATCTCAAGCGGCAACTTCGGCCAGGCCGTCAGCGCCATGCCACCGCGACTGATGCAATTAGCGATGCGCTACCGCTTTTGAAAATCCCGCACATGCGGCGACAAAGCGGACCAAGAGGGATCACACTGCATCACGCGCGAAGGCAGAGTCATGGTTCAGCACTACAGAGAAAATCGGAGCAACAACGCGAACAATTCGTGTTGATCATTCGATCGAGCACTGAGCTTGCGGTGAAGCAGGAAATGATGGTCCATTGAAACACCTCACATCACAATTGAGATTCTCATCCCCTTGTCGATTGCGGGTCTGCCGGGCTATTAAGAGCCGGATTGGTTCGTAGTTCGATCGCTTATTCCTTGACGAATTATCGAAGGGCACACAGCCTCCCCGCTGTGTACCCGCTTTCTGTGTGCATACTTTTGAACATCGAGAGAGGTTTACAAAACCTTACAAGCCCTTTACAAAGCTTTACTTGCTGGTTGACATTGAGCAAAAGAGCGCGGGTTCGAGCAATCGTACCATTTGCCCAGTAGTGCCAATGATGCAAAGCAAAAAATAACGATGCGGCGAAACGGCCCAGGTCATCGCTGCACGCGGGGAGAACTGTTCCCAAAAGGTGGACCTCATGACGCGCCGCTTGTTGTCACTTCTTTTTGCCTTTGGACTGATGATGACGCTTGGTTCATCAGGTGTTCATGCAGCCGTGCCCGGGATGGCCGAGGCCGATCGGTCACTTGAGGGTGATAAGAAATGCACCCTCTGTCACAACGAGGCCAGCGGACATGTGCTCTCTATCTATCAGACCAAGCACGGCGTGAAAGGCGACCCGCGCACACCGGGCTGCCAGTCATGTCACGGCGAGAGCACGCTGCACCAGGCAAATCCAGCCAAATCGCCTGAAGTGGTCTTCGGAGCGAAGTCGAAGCATCTGTCCTCCGCAGAGGCCAGATCCGAAACATGCCTCTCCTGCCACGAGTCGAGCGTTCTTCCGCGAACGCATTGGTCCGGTAGCCAGCATGAGTCGCACGGAGTAACGTGCACCGATTGCCATGAGGTCCACAACCCTAATCAGAAAGTGCTGAACAAGCTGACCCAGCCGGAAGTGTGCTTCCAATGCCATCAGAATGAGCGCGCCCAGTTTCATCGCTTCTCAAGACATCCGATCCTCGAAGGGAAAGTCTCCTGCTCTGACTGCCACAACCCGCACGGATCCACGGGACCGCGGCTGATGGTTAAGAACACGATCACTGAAACCTGCTACACCTGCCATGCGGAAAAGCGCGGTCCATTTTTGTGGGAGCATGCCCCCGTGGTTGAGGATTGCACCAACTGCCACTCACCGCACGGTTCGAATGTGACGCCGCTGTTGAAGACGCGCGCTCCCATGCTGTGCCAAAGCTGTCACACGAGCGACCACGCCAAGGGTCTTTACAGCGCCGCAAACCTGCCCAACGGAAATGTGACAACCGGCAACGGAACCATACCGATAGGGAGCCAGAGCCCGGCTGATCAGGCCAATGGTAAAACCTGTTTGCAATGCCACTCCCTAATCCACGGCTCGAATCATCCGGCCGGGGCCAAGTACGAGCGCTAACAGATTGAATCGGAGAGACGCGATGATGAATAAGAGAAGTGCATGCGGCTTCGGCGCCGGTTCGATGAGGGTTCTAGTTGGCGCATCTATCACAGCAGGTTTGCTCGTGGTGTTGTCCACGTTCGCGGCTGCGCAGACCATCCCGCAGAACACCACCGGGAGGAATCCGGGAACACAAGTGCCTCCGGGAGCAGCCGACCCGGAGGCCACGACTGCTGCCAGCCAGACTACGCCGGAGAAGAGAATCCAAATGGGCGTTGGCGGCGTCAGCGCCGGATCTTTCAAATTTGGCGAGTACAACGGGCTTGAGAATTCAGGCCCGTTTGGCATCGGCAACCTCGACTTCCGCGGGGGTGCGCCTTACGACAGCAAGGATACCTGGCGGTGGCGCCTTCAGGGCTCAAATCTTGGGCTCGCAAACCGAAACCTGATCCTCGACTTCGGAAAGCAAAGCAAGTTCCAGATTCGGCTCGTCTATAACGAGATTCTGGCCAATACCTCCGACTCGTTCCACTCTCCCTACCTCGGCATAGGGACAGACAACCTTACATTGCCAACAAATTGGATCGAGCCGACTGTGCCGCAAAAAACCACCACCGCTCTGAACTTGCGTTCGCTCGATCCAGTGGCCGGAGCCGGTAGTGTCTACAGCAATAAAGGCGTGCCCACACCTCCGACCGCGGCTCAGCTGGCTACGCTGGCGGCCATCCAGGCGGCCGACGTACCCGATTTTCAGAATGTGCATCTCTCCCTCAAACGCACCCGGGGGGAGGCGCAGCTTCTCTTCAGTCCGAGCGAAAGGATCGATATTCCTGCGAGCTACAGTTACGAGCATAAGGACGGACTCAAAGCTGTTGGCGCGGTTACTTCACAGGTTACTCAGAATTCCGCCCTCCTGCCTTACAAGGTGGACTGGGACACCAATCAGGCCTCGGCTGCGTTGAATTACAAGCGCAAAAAGCTGTTCGTTTCCGTCGCTTACTACGGCTCGTTCTTTCACAACAACACCGATACCATCACCTGGGCGGACCCTGCGAACCCGGCCTTCACGCCGATCTTGGCGGAGGAGCCGAGCAACCAGTTCAACCAGGTTACTTTAACGGCCAGCTACAAATTCTCGAAGACTGCCAAGCTTGTGGTCGTCGGCTCGGGTGGCCGCGGAACCCAGAATCAGGCATTCGTCAATCCAGCCCTGGTGGGAAATGGACAGCTTGCATTCGGGCTGCCGCGCCCCTCGCTCGGAGGAGTTGTACTTACCGGACTTGCCTCCGCCAAGTTTACCGCGAAACACAAAAAGTGGGAGCTTATCGGTGATTTCAGGTTTGACGATCGCGATAATCAGAGCCCCGTCAGCATCTATCTGTTCCAGGATGACAGCGAGCCAAAGAGCGGCACCTCGCCGTTTGCGGGCCTCTACGGACTGCCCAGCGGGTTGGGAAGCAATACCGACATCTACAACAACCGGTCCCTAAGCAAGGCGTCTTACAAGGCCAACGCCCAAGCCGAATATGCGATGTCGAGATCGCAACACTTCACGGCTGCATACGGCTGGGAGAGAATTGACCGCCATTGTTCCTATTCCTGGATCACCTGCGCCGACGCGCCCGTGGTTAACGAAAACACGGCACGCGCCGAGTACCGCAAATCCAGAGGAGCCCTGACCGCGAGATTGAACTACGCCTACTCGGCGCGCCGGGGAGACTATAACGAGGACGCCTTTCTCGCTGAGGTGCCGATGGCGAACCACGTTCCGGCGGGCGGCGCAACAACCAGTCTTCTCGGCTATCTGCAAGAGACCAGGCTGACCGGCTTCGGTCCGGTGGCAGGCCTTCCCAGCGCACCGCTTACCGGCGACGCAGCCATCTACTCGCCCAACAACAACACTGTTCCGAACGCGCTCTACGGCAGCCGTAACATCCTCAACGAGATTCCCGGCTTCAGAAGATACTTCGTGGCAGACCGGGACCGGAACCATGCGCACGCTGAGTTCGACTGGAACGCAAAGGATAAGTTCTCGCTCCAGGGAACCGGCGAATTCGATGATGACAACTATCCGAGCACAAAATTGGGCTTGAAAAGACGCACCTGGTGGGCGACAACTCTCGACGCAAGCTACACCGCTTCTGAGGACCTGGTCGCCGACCTCTTTTACACCTACGACAACCAGCGTCACTTCAGTGCAGGCGATGCGTACGGCACCAACAGCACCGTCACTTTCCAGGGGCAGGCTGGAGATACAGTCCTTGGCGGCCCCTGCTTCACCACCGTCGCGGCCAGGAACGTCAGCGCCAAGATCGATCCGTGCCTGAACTTTGTTCATAACGACCGCGACAAGATCGACACAGTTGGCTTCACCCTCCGCAGGAAGAACCTGGCTGCTAAAAAGCTGGAGCTCGCGAGCGAGGTCATGTACACACGCGCTCGCACACGAAACGCCGTCGTCGGCGGCAGTTACGTGAACAACCCTCTCGCCCTTGCCGCGCCTGCTCCGCCGCTACCCTCTGGCACTCCAGCTGTGTTCTACATTTCAGCCGCTGACTATCCTCTCGTCAGGAACGATCAGATCAGCGTTGTGCCCAGCGCCACCTACGCCATCAGCAAGTCGGCCAGATTGCAGGGCTTTTACTGGTACCAGCGGCTCATGTCTTCGGATTGGAGATACCAGGGGCTGCAGTACGGTACCAAGACAAATTTCTTGCCCACCAGCGAGCAAGCGCCCAGCTACAAGGTGAATGTGGCCGGTCTCTCTCTCACCTGGGTGTTCTAGAGCGGTTCCACAATTCACGGGCCCCTTCTGGCACCGTGCAAAGCTGCATTTTCTTGAAAAATGCAGCTTTAAGGCAGTGGTTCCGAGGTAGAGCAATTGTAGAACCGCTGTAACGGGTATCTAGTGTCGGGCACGACTTCGCTCCACGAGAAGGCCGCTAGCCGTGGCTGATTCGCACTTGGCTGCGGGCACAGATCAATTAGCGCAGGAAAGTAGAGGCGCTCAAACAATCGAACCAGGAGGAAATTACTCAATGACAATCGTATGTCGAATCTCAGCAATACTGTTGTGCACCGTGGCAGTTTCATGCGCATGCGCTGAGCAACGGGCGGCAAGCATGTACAAGACCAGTTGCGCTCAGTGCCATGGCACGACGGGCGAGGCCGACACCCCGGCCGGCAAGGCATTCAGTGCGCGCTCGTTGAATTCTCCCGAAGTCTTGAAGATGTCTGACGCGGAGATGCTTGCGTTGATCAAAAAAGGCAAGGGAAAGATGCCGGCATGGGAAGAAATTCTGACCGACGACCAGCTCAAGGGCGTGATTGCGTATATCCACACCCTGCAAAAGGGCAAGAACCTGGCTGCAAGCTCATCGGCAAGTTCGGAAGGCGGCGGTGCGAAACCGTAAGTGCGCGCGAGGCAACCCATTCAAGGCAAGGCTATGCAGCTGTCGCGATGCAAACAGCAGAAGGAGAGGAAACCATGAAACATGGAACACAGACCAACGACGGCGTTGAAGGTTGCGCGGGGTGCGCAGCCAGTGATGTTGTGGATATTGGCCGGCGATCGTTTTTCGGCGCCCTGATCGGGATGGGTTCAATGCTCATCGGGGCAATCGTAGGTACACCGTTGTTCCGCTTTGTGCTTTATCCGGTTTATGCGAAGGGTGAGAGCGGTAGTTGGTCAGACGTAGGAAGCGTCCACGAGTTTGACAAGAACGACGGACCGGTGTCGAAGACCATCACCTTTACTCAGCGGGATGGCTGGCGCGAGGTGGTATCTACGGAGTCTGTCTACGTATGCCGCACAGGCGATGGGCAACTCCAGGTACTGTCTGCGATCTGTCCGCACCTTGGGTGTTCCGTGGCTTGGCAGGCAAGTCAAGGCAAGTTCGTTTGCCCGTGCCATGGAGGGCAGTTCAAGCCAGACGGACGCCACATCGCAGGTCCACCACCACGCAGCATGGACCCTTTGAAGGCTCAGGTCAAGGATGGCAAGCTGCAAGTTCAATTTGAGTATTTTCAAACCAACCAGCCACACCAGGAATTATTGAGCTAAAAAGGAAAGAGGTAAGTCCCGTGGACAATGAACCCGGCAATTCAGTGCCCATGAGCAAGGGCTTTACAGATCGCCTGCTGCACTGGCTCGATGAACGAACAGGCGTCAAAGAGATCATGCACAAGGTGCTGCATGAGCCGATACCGGGCGGCGCACGATTTGCTTACGTGTTCGGCTCCGGCCTGCTGTTCATCTTTCTCTTGCAGGTAATCACCGGGGTTTCGCTGGCTCTCTATTACACGCCGACGGCGGAGACCGCGCACACCAGCGTCGCCTATATCACCAAGCAGGTTGCCGGGGGCGCATTTCTGCGCAGCCTGCATTCCTACGGCTCCAGCGCGATGATTATCGTGCTGGCGCTCCATTTCTTGCAGACGTTTCTTTACGGCTCGTTCAAGGGACGCCGTGAGCTGTTGTGGCTCTCCGGCGCGCTGCTTTCATTTCTCGTGCTGGGCATGGGCTTCACCGGGTACTTGCTTCCCTGGGATCAGAAGGCCTACTTCGCGACCGCGGTGGGAACCAATGTAGTTGGCGAAATGCCGCTGATTGGCAATCTGCTTACGCGATTGATGCGGGGCGGAGACGCCATCGGCACACTGACGCTGTCGAGATTTTATGTTGCCCATGTCTTCCTGATTCCAGGCGCCATCTTTTCGTTCATCGCGGCGCATATCTTCCTCTTTCGCAAGGCGGGTCCGGCCGGCCCGGTCCGCGAGCACCCCATAACTCCAAAGCTTGCCACGGAGCCTTTCTATCCACGCCAGGTTCTGTTCGATATGGGGTTCGTCCTGCTGATCATGGCCGTGCTCGGCGGGCTTGCCTACTTGCACCCGGCTACTCTCGGGCCCATCGCAGACCCTGCGGATACGCACTTTCTGCCCCGGCCAGAGTGGTATTACCTGCCGATGTTCGAGTGGCTCAAGCTCTGGGAAGGCCCCAAGGTGGTCCTGGGCATTGTTGTGATCCCCGGGCTCCTTGCCATGGCGTTCTTCCTGATGCCCTTTCTTGATCGCAGATTGGAGCGCCGACCGTGGCGGAGACCTATTCCGGCTCTGGCGGTCGCAGTGGTGGTGTTCGGCATGGTCTTCCTTGGAGTGAAGAGCCAAATCGATGACCGACAGGGGCTGACTGCCGAGCAACTTGCCCGTCAAGCGAAGGAAGAAAAGGCATACAGCGCAGCACCTTTTCAGCCCTATGTGGAGTCGAAGGACGGACTTGTCCCAGTGTCGCTACCAGTGGGCCGAATCAGTCCGCTTGTAGCGGAAGGCAAAGGTATATTCGCAAGCCGCGCCTGCTTAGCCTGCCATGGTGCATCAGGCACGGGAACACCGGCCGCGCCGAGCCTCGTGGGGGTCGCTCAGAAGTACAGCGGGGGCCAACTTGAAGCTCTGCTCCGCAATCCGAATGTGCGGATGAGAGCTGGGCGCATGCCGGCAGTCGATGCGTCACCCACCGATATGACCGCGTTGATTGCATATCTGGGAGTCATCGGGACCAGTGCGGCAAACGTGCCGGCAGTTTATCGAACTCAGCCCGGATCGCCTTCTGCCGCGGCGCGCAATGCATCTCCCTTCACAAAGAAAGCGGGATTCATAGTCGGGGAAGTGCATCCTGATATCCAGAAGAGTCAGCCAATGCAGCCATCACCAGCAGTTGCGGGCCATCGGTTCTTCCAACTGCATGGATGCTTCGCCTGCCACGGCATGGCGGGTGCCGGAGGCAGCGCGCCTGCCCTGGGCCCGCTCGTCGCCAAGCTCTCCGACTCGGAGTTGACTGATCTTCTCCAGAGCCCAAATGCCAAAATGAAAGCCGGAGGAATGCCATCGGTCGCGGCAACCCGCGAGGAGATAGAGTCTCTGCTTGCCTACCTCCGATCGCTTCCTATGCAACACTCTGAAGTCGTGCCCGCCGCTGAGAATGTTGCCCCGAAATGAGCCGCTTTAACCGTGGTATCCGCCACAAGAAAGCTCCAAGCGCAGAAACGGAGATGACGTGTAGGCATGGGCAGGGATATTGATCCTTTTCTGTGGGTTCAATAAGGGTTCGATAAGCGTTCCTTAGGGCTCCAAAAGTGCCTTTCAGTGGCCAACCGTGCTCTTTGTTTTCGATCAGTTACATATACCGGGGTCCCTTTCACGAGAGTATCCAAGATTGAGCGCTCAATGGTCGTGACCGGCATCCCTTCATGGATGTGAATCTCCGCCTGGGCGACATTCGCTCGATGGACGGCAATACACCTTGGCCGCTCTCTTCGCAGCCGGGATGACAAGGGAACGGTGAGGTGCACTTGCGACGGATTTACGTGGGAAATTCTATACAGTAGGAGCGCCGTCTCATGGGAGAGGGCGATTTGTTCTGGCCCCTGGCTGGCGCGAGCCCAAAGGATTGCCTCACGATACTGAGCAAGCCGGTCTGCCGGGTAGTTTGCAATTTGGTATACCCCTCTGGTGATTCGCTCTAGCCGGCCTCGTTGTGCGAGCCGAACCAGTACGGAATCTTTGATTCCCATAGCGCGGGCTTCTCTCGATAGCAACAAGCCGCCGTGCTCTTCGGCAAGTGCATACAGTTCATCCATGCGAGTACGCGGAATAATTGAAGCATGAGACGGCGCTGGGCTTGTGTCATTATCATTCCATTATTGAACTATCTTGACATTGCGATTTGGTTCTCACCTGAATTGCCTGTCTAACCTCTCCGTGTTGGGCCATGGCATTTGATGTCTGCGCAATCTGTTGCACTGCCCCAATGGATGATGCGTAGAGGAATTCCGACAAGGTCGTAATGGTCATTAGGTTAAGAGCCGACGATTGAGGCCCGGAGTACCTTTGTTTTCAACGGAGTACAGAGGACAATTTGGTCCAAAATGGAGCCCTTTCGGCGCTCGTTTGGACCAAATTCTGGACCAAGCCGCCGCGAGCCGATGACTTAACCGAAAAACTGAATTCCGCCCGGTTCCTTTTACCTGATCGTGGATGAACTGGAGGACTGCGGAAAGAATTCCGTATCGGCTACTGGCCAAATCAGCCCCAGGAAAACGTGTGGGTTTGATACTTGACGATTTTGCACTATTCGAGGGCTCTCTAAGCCGCATCGGCGTCTACCGATACTAATCGCGGTCAGCCTATGAACGCGGTGTCAAACGATTTGAAATAGTCACTTTGGTTTTCAGCCGGTACCGGTCCAAAACGCTCTTGACCAACCCGCCGATCAAATGCGTCTCACGAGGACCTACTACGACCTCTGTAACAAATCGCGCGGGGTCGAATGGAACCTCAACGCCACGTTGGCCATCTAGCCTCTGTAGCATAAATGGATCCGATCCAGATTTTGGATAATCACTTCACGAACGTGCCGCTATGAGCGCGTCTGACATATTCCGACTAACTATCTCTGCGTCCCAGATGACTGCCCTGACCTCCTTCTCGTGCTCGTAACTGGAATCCTTCCGGAAGTGCGTATTCCGGTCGATGTGGGCCGGTGATTCCATTGGATGTGGGCTACTGATTCCGGTGTGATGTGGGCCGGGATTCCGTTCTGATGTGGGCCGCATTTTTTGTTTCACCGTAATCGTGGCCCACATGGCGTAATCGCGGCCCACATGAAATGGAACGATGGCCCAGAACCACCGTAATCGCGGCCCACATGCAACGTAACGGTGAAGTGGGCCAGGGCCTGAGCAGGCGTCGTTGGTAATCCCAGGCGGATGTTTTCCTGAAGTCAAAGGAGAACGTCTTGCCAGAAAAGAGATTGCCCATGCGTCAATTACGCGAAGTCCTGCGTCTCTACTTCGAATCACACCTTGCCCCGCAGCAGATCGGCACGATCTGCAAGGTAAGCAAAAGCACCGTCCAGCGCTATCTTGAGCGACTGAAATCAGCGGAGTTGAGTTGGCCTCTGCCGGCCGACCTGGATGATGTGGCATTGGAGCGGCGCTTGTTTCCACCGCCACCGGTCGTGTCGCCGGAGGAGCGTTGCCTGCCTGACTGCGCGGCGATCCACCGGGAGCTGAAGAGCCGCAAGAATGTAACCCTTCAGCTTCTGTGGGAAGAGTACAAGCAGGCCAACCCGCTGGGCTATGCCTACAGTTGGTACTGCGAACTTTACCGCGAATGGCAGTGCCGTCTGGACGTGGTGCTGAGGCATGAACACCGCGCCGGAGAAAAGACGTTCGTGGATTACGCCGGGCAGACGGTGCCGGTGATTGATCCGAAGACCGGCGAAATTCGCCAGGCCCAAGTGTTCGTAGCAGTGCTGGGCGCCAGCAACTACACCTACGCCGAAGCCACCTGGACGCAGAACCTGTGGGACTGGATTCACTCGCATGTGCGGGCCTTCGAGTTCTTCGATGGAACAAGCCAGCTTGTGATCCCGGACAACTTGAAGTCAGGCGTGAAGAAGCCCTGCTACTACGAGCCGGAGCTGAATCGCACATATGGCGATCTGGCGAATTTCTAACAAGGTCAACACGTTGGTTCATGTCGCCAACGTACGAATCCTGTTAAGCCCCAACCAGCACCGAAAGTGCGGAAGATCCCCCTTTTTTGCGGTTTGGCCGTAGTCGAATCAAAAGAGATGGTCTTGGAACTATCGCATCGCCAAACTGGCTGACGTTGGAGTCTGAACCGATGTCGGCTTCGCGCTCGCCGTTGCTTCGAGTTGAGCTTTGAAGAAGCGTGAATCAGAGAGCGGCGGATTCACCTCGACCTTATCGATGATGATCTTTTCAGTCATGCTGGAAGGCATAATCGCCCCGGGAATTCCGGGGTCATGAACCCTCGTCTCGATGACATAGGGGATCTGAAGCCCATTTACCGGGTGGTAATCCCGCAGATAAATCTCAACTGGGCGGTCCTTTCCATCAAGACGCCTGGGAGCCCCGTCCATCTTGGTCTCAAGAAACGTTGAGGCATCGATCCACACATGAGTTACCTGGCCCGACTTCATGGTGAGCTTGAGATTGTAGGCGTCGTGGCCCTCCACCTTCTCCATACCCACTAACTCCAGCGCTGTTCCCTTGGCCGCATAATCCGCTATAGGCCCATCGAGTTCCGACTGCATCGCGACCGTCTTCATTTCGTCGGCGGTGTAGGGTTCCACTTCCATGCGATTGAGAAATGGACGTAGCTTCCAACCGTTGGTTCCGTCAAAAACCTGGATCGCCGTTTGACCCTTGAATACAACCTCGACACGCGACTTGTGCGGACGCTTCAACTCCATGGAAAACGGCAGTTGGATCTGCTCTGCCGGTCTTGGCTGCGGCATCCCTGCGCCGGACTTTTTACCCGGTATGGGGAGAGTGGGTCGGTTGTTTCCGCCTGCGTCCATTTTGCCGCTCATGGTAAGAGCCTGCACCGCGCGCCACGCTGACAGTCCACCTCGCGCCTGAACGTTCCTGTCCGCAATCTCGGCGGCCGTGAGTTTAGCTGGTATTTGCTTGTTATCAGCTGCAGCTGCGAAAGAGGCCGTGACGGCAATGAACACCCATATCGCCATTGTTCTCCGAGACATTTCCTTCTCCTCATTTTTCCGATTGCGTGACGTCGTTGATCTGCCCACAGGTACGTTACTTACTCGACTTGAAGACCATCTACATGGAACTTCCCAATTTGTACGCTTACCAGATCCCCCGGCTTGACAACCCCGCCCTTGTTGGAGAAAACCATCCAATACGATTTGCCGGATTCAGCGGTACTGCTTTGACGCAGTTGTCCAACATTTTCCATGCTTGGAATCGCCAGGCTGACCCTTGCGCGCTCGTCGACCAGGGTGGGATTCAACTTCTTGTCATTCAGTGCAGCCGCCTTCGTTGCATCAAGCACGAAGTAACTGAAGCGGATCATCGACCCCGACTCTACCGACCTTACGCTGAGCGAGTCCACGCCCCAGTTCAAAAGGAAATAGTCCCTGGCGTGTGGACTCAATCCAGTCGCACGGAGCGTTTTTCTGTGAACCGAAGGGGATGCCGCTGGTCCCGCCAGGGATACGTTCTTCTTTACGGGGGCGGCTTGCGGAGTTGCCGACAAGGCATTGACTTCTGAGATTAAAGCGCCGGCGAGAAGCATTCCCATCATCGCCATTTTTCCCGTGCCGCTCATGAACTTCGTCATCACTTTGTCTCCCTTGCCTGGTCCGCGCGACTCCGGTGGTTGCCGGCAATCGCGCTTTCCAAGGCTTCGGCCCGCTGACATCGGTTTCGTCGGACCTGCGGCCTGTTCAAATTCATCCGCTAACTTCGGAAGAGGTGCGGCCGGAATGACCGCACCTCTTTCGATTTGCTGTTCCTGCGAACCGCAGGTTGCGCCTGTCGTACTTGCGCTGCCTGGCGTTTCTCAGTTCACCGTGAAGGTGACCGTGTTGCTGTTTCCGCCGGGAGTTGTGACGCTCACGGTCCGTATAGTGTATGCAGCTCCGTTCGTAATTGCGAACGTTGCTTTGACCGAGGTGTCGTTCACTACAGTTAGACCGCTTACGGTGATCCCGCCTCCGGATACGGTGATTGCCGAAGTCGCGGTCAGGTTTGTGCCGGTTAAGATCACCGGCACACTGGTATTGTGTGCGCCGGAAGTGGGAGCGATTGTGGTTAGCGCCGGGGCCGGCGGATTTTGGATTGTGAACGTCACGTTGTTGGTCGTACCGTTTGGCGTTACGACCGCAACGTTTCTCCCGCTGAGGTTAGCACCTGCCGCAATCGCGAAGGTCGCAGTGACGGTGGTGTCGTTGACAACGGTAACGCCGCTAACCGTGACTCCGGTTCCGGATACCGTCACCGACGTTGCTCCGGTGAGTTCGACACCGGTCAGAGTTACCGGCACGCTTGCACCGCGGTTCCCCGTAATCGGTGCGACCGATGCCAGAGATGGACCGCCGACCGTGAACGTGACGGTGTTGGTGGTACCGATTGGTGTCACAACCGCAACGTTTCTTCCGCTGAGGGTAGCATTTGCCGCAATCGCGAAGGTTGCTGTGACGGTGGTGTCGTTGACAGCGGTAACGCCGCTAACCGTGACTCCGGTTCCGGATACGGTGACCGACGTTGCTCCGGTAAGGCCAACACCGGTGAGTGTCACGGGGACGCTCTTTCCGCGCAGGCCCGTTGTTGGGTTGATTGATGCCAGGGTCGGGCCCGTGACAGTAAAGGTTACAGTGTTGCTGGTTCCTCCTGGGGCTGTAATGCTCACGTTCCTTGCAGTGAGCGCAGCTCCTGTCGTAATTACGAAGTTTGCTGTGACCGTAGTGTCGTTCACTACGTTCAAGCTGTTGACGCTAACACCTGCACCGGACACGGCGATTGCCGTGGCGCCGGTCAGGTTTGTTCCAATGAGAGTTACCGGAACGGTTATACCCCGCTGGCCCGAGTTAGGAGCTATCGATGCCAAGGTCGGCACCGGAGGAGTGACTACCGTGAACGTCACCGTATTGGTCGTTCCACCTGGCGCTGTGACACTGACGTTTCTTGCAGTCAGTGCAGCGTTTGCAGCGATTACGAACGATGCCGTGACCGTTGTGGCATTGACGGCTGTGACGCCGGTTACCGATATTCCTGCGCCGGAGACATTTACTGCGGTGGCGCCGGTCAGGTTGGTGCCGGTTAGGGTTACGGGAACAGTCAGCCCGCGCCCGCCGGTAGTCGGAGAGATCGAGCTCAACGTCGGGGCCGGAGCCGAGAACTCGATGGCGCCGATGTCGACGGCTCCATTCGATTTCCTCGGAGTGCCGAGCAGATCCACCGGAGGAGCATCCCCATAGTTTGTTGTCGCAGAGCTGGGGATCTTGCCGATAGCGTTCGTTGAAGCTGCTGTCAATTCATAGTTGCCATTGGCCGTCCCGGACGGTGGGGCCGGAGCAGGCGTTGAAGCAAATGAAGCAAGCGTCGGATTCGCAAGGCTCAAAGGACCATATTGCATGTTGATCCAGTTGTTGCCTTCGTCCACCGTTGCCGCAGGTTGCAGGTTGAAGGTTGGGTTCGGTACGGTCGCATCGGAAATGCCCGGAGGCACAATGTATCCGAAGCCACCATTCTCTGGCGGTACACGCGAGCCATTGCAGTACGAGCTGGCGAGGTGTGGGTCACCACTGATGTTATTAAGACCCGGGTATTGGGCTGTATCCGTCAGGATCGAGTACGACGGACTCAGGACGCAAGCGGTAGTTCCGTTCGTACCGCATTTCTTGTAGCCGGGGTTGGTCGGTCCTGAGTCGCCGCGAACACCGATGTCCCAGTAGCTGGGGCCAGGTGTGCCAGTGGTTAAGCATTGACCGGTGACGGTCTGGTTCAGCGCCGGGACCAGAACCACAAGATTCTGCTGGCTCTGCAGACCGGTGCCCGAGCCGTTGGGGTTGATTGTGATGTTGAATGTCCGGTTCCCGTAGATCAGGTCATTCTCGATCTTCGGATACGAAATCACCTTGCAGTTCGGATGACCTGTCGGGCAAGTGATTCCACCCGCGGTAGCCATCGCGGAAGTCATGTTCGACGTGTTCTGCATCGTCACCAATCCGGCTGCCTGAATGGTGGACGTGGTGACCGCTGAACCGATGCAGGTTGGGTTTTGGACTGGATCGCATCCAGGAGGCGGCGTGCTTGCCCCCGGAGCTCCCAGCGTATTGAACAGAACGCCCGCGGAAGCAGTGGTGTCGTTGTTCACGATCGTGTTGTTGATGATGTTCACCTTCAACGCGTCCTGAAGCGAGATGCCGCCGCCGTCCCATCCGGCTACGTTATTGGCAATGATGTTGTTGGTGACATCCACTTCATACCAGGCCGCCGGACTGTTCGGGAAGCGCGAAACTTCCGTGCCGTTAATGGTCTGAAGGCGGATACCGCCGCCGCTGCCGCTTTCGGCAGTGTTGCCCATGATTACGTTGCTGTCGATTACCAAACTGCCCGTGCCGTCGCTGAGTCCTGGTGCGCAATCGAGGTCTGTGACTGAGCCGCACTCAGTGCCGGCTGGCGTGTTCGGTGGCTGCCCATCGGGAGCCGCGCCTAACACCGCGATACCGCCGCCGTTGGTCGGAATCGTGATGTTATTGCTCTGGTTGAAGAGGATCCAGTTGTGGTCGATGCTACCGCCGGTGATGAAGCCCTCGTGGACCACGCCTCCGCCGTCGCCAGTGCTCAGGTTGCCGCAAACCCAGTTGTAGCGGAACTTGTAGTTGTCGGCGCCGGTGCAGAAGGTAACGCCGCCAGCCGCGGAAGGCGAAGCCGAGAACAATTCATCGCCGTACGAGCTGTTGGCCGTGATCGAGTTGTTGTGCACATTGGTGTTCTGGTCGTAGTTGAACCCAAGCTGATTGCCAAATGCATCCAGAACCGCGTCGGGAGACTCGCCCTGGCCTAAGTTGATGCCACCAGAGAGCGTCCCGGCGTTGCCGTAGATACGGTTGTTGGCGATCTCAAGGTAGTGGTTCCAGGCGTGAACGAAGATGCCGCCGCCGCCCTGGGAGCTGTTGGTAAGCGACAATCCATCGATGCGCGAAGGATTGCACAGGAAGTTGCTTACGTATGTGCAATCGGCGGTGCTAGTGGTCAACGGAACAGCTCCGGTCGGGAAGTCGCCTTCCGTTCCCGCAGTGCCGCCGCCGCTGGCGTCGATGCTCATGTTCATGCCCTTGCCGAGCACCGTGATGGCTGCGCCTTCGTACGCGCCCATCAGCGAGGGCTCCTGCAAGAGTTCAGCCAGGTTGCCGTTAAGCGTTGTATCCCAGCCCACGATGCCCTCGAGAGGCAGTGGGTCGACCGCACCCTGCATTGCCGACGAGCATGTGTACGTGTTGGTCGGATCGTACGCCACGTTGGCCGCACCGCCGCCGGGCGTAAGCAGTGCTCCGTTGGTCGCCAGACCGAAGAGGCAGTTGACCTGACGGCGCCACGGATCCATCTTGCCCGAGGGATGCGTGTTCGCGTTGACGATGGAGGATGCGGCGCCAACGCCCTGCAGGCGGACTGGCTTCCACATCAGAATCATCTCGTTGTACGTACCCGGAGGAACGATCAGCAGGTCGCCAGGGGCGGCATTGTCGATCACCGTCTGAATGGCGTTGTTGGCGGGCGTCTCCGCGGTGACCAAGGTGGGAGCCTTGCCGCCGACGGTTACAGTGATGGCGTCGATAGACGACTGGCCGTTGGCGTTCTTGATGACCAGTTGTCCGCATAGTGCAGAGTAGACTCCGCCGGTTGAATTCCGCTGCAACGGTCCATTCGCCGCGCATGAGGGCACGCCCGCAGGAACAGCGACCTTGATCGTACCGTCGGTCCAGTTGCCGGAAGTTACCGGGGCAACGACACCTCCGATGGTGACGGTTCCCGGAGTTGTGCCGAATCCATAGTGGCGGGTAACGAACTTATTGGTGAATCCAGGTTTCGTTGCCTGGGGTCCGGTATAAGCCGGGTTGGGCACCGGTTTGTCACCCAGGGCTGTAATGGTGAGGACTTGGGTGGCGCTGGTTCCCAACGCCGCAGAGGCGGAGGCGGGCACACCTGTCCCAAGACCTCCTCCGGTAAAGGTGACCGTGGGAGCCGAGGTGTAGCTGGAACCGCCTGCAGTGAGAGTGAGAGAGCTGACCCCCATCGCAGCGGTGCCTGTCGCTTTGCTATTACCTCCGGTCACGGTGACTGTGGGCTGTGATGTGTATCCGCTACCAGGGTTAGTCACCGTGTAGCTTACAACCTTACCGCCTGATATATTTGCCGTCGCTGTTGCACCGGAGCCTCCGCCGCCGGCCAAAGTCACCGTCGTCGTAGCAGCGGTGTAGCCAGTGCCAAGATTGTTCCCGGGGTTAATTGCAACAACTTTCAGGTTGGCAGTCGCCGTGGCACCGCTGCCACCGCCCCCTGCGAACCCGACTGTGGGTAGCGTTTTGTAGCCCTGCCCGGAGTTTCCTAGAGCCAAAGATCCAACGGACGACTTTCCGAAGTCGACCCAGGGGCCGATACCATCGCCGTCAACTTCCTTGATGGCTGGCGTGGCATCAGGATATGCGCAGTCCGCCGGGTTGTAGCCCTCTGCGAATGCCGCCGTGGGCACGACCGGGGTATCCATATACTGCGTCTGCCCAGGCATGTACGGGATCTCATAGCAGAACTGGCTATAAGCCGGATTGAAGTACGGATCGGGTGTGGCACCGTTGCCTGGATCATTCATGCAGGCAACCATCATGGTCGGCGCATATCCCGTCGGGTTGGGAGGGTTCACTTCCCATGTGGAGTAGTTCAGGCCGTTGTACACGCCCCATTGGTCGGTGTAAACGCGCTCGACTTCGTTTCCGGCGAAGTCCTTGATGGATATCGGCAGGTTGGGAACCGCGAACTTCTCACCGAACTGCGGCGAGAACGGGTCGAACTCAGACGACAGATCGTCCAGAATGAACCCGGAGAAGTGAGCGGCAACGTGCGTGGAACTGAATACCCAGAACTTGGCCAAGGCCGACGCCTGGTCCGCAAGCGTAACTTCCTTTCGGTCGCAAAGGTTGCGGGTTGCTCCAGCAAAGGGCGCCACTTCCAGCGATTGCGGGAAGAGGCTGATGTAGTCGGGAACGATGCGGGCCTGGCCCACGCACGGCCAGAAGGTCTCGACGCTTCCCGTGTCACCCTCTGAAGTCGGGTAGGTTGGCCTGCCGAGGGTGTTGGTTGGGTTCTGTGCATTGTTCGCGTTGTAGGCTGCTGCGAGTGAGGCCTGGTCAGGCAGGATGAAGATGGAGCCCAGCCCAGCGAATTGCTGAGTCACCGGCGCAATATAGTTATCGCCAATGAGGATGTTCTTGTCTTCTTCCTTCACCAGTTCGTAGCCCGGAGGCACGATCATCTCGACGACATACTTTCCGGGCGGAAGCATTGGGGTATCGGCAAGCGGATCGGCTACAGCCGCGGGCAAGCTGCTGTCTTTGGGGTGCTTGACGCAGATAGTGCAATTGGTGCCGGGCAACGATCCAGCAGTACGGACGCCACCGGCGTCGATGCCGCCGTTTCCGGTTGGCTCTCCGGTCGTCACATCTCTACCGATGACGCTGGGGAACTGGTACATGCCGTCATAGGGCGCCGGCTGAACCTGGTTGAAGTTGTGCAGGCCGTCATAGCACTTAAACTGCGAGTTAACCGGGAGCGTTTTACCGCTGCCTCCGTTGGCGTAAGTGTCCAGATAAAACGGCGTGTCCTTCAACGTGAAGTAGAACGGGTCTTGGTCAGTGGGACCAAACTGGCCCGGGCAGTTCATGTTGGGAATGCCATCGGAGCGGAAACCTTGCGCCCAGTCGTCCCAGCTCGAGGTCTTGGTCGTATCCACCAGCTTCAGACTCGTGGTGCCATCGAGTGCTGTCGTTTCCTGATACAGGTTCACCGTCACGTTCGGGACATCGGGCGTCCAGCTGGTATGAATCAGCAGAGCGGGGTCGTCGAACGGACGAGTCGAGGCATAGATCACTTCGCCGTGGATGCCGCCGTTCTCGCCTTTGTCAAATGGCTTCTTGCCAAACTCCAGGAACTCGTACTGGCCGATGAAGCCCTGCCATCCTTCCGTCGTTACCCAAGGAGGATCGATGCGTCCGGTGGAACCACCCGCGCCACCACCGTGTGGGTAAGTCATGATGTTGTCGCTCGAGCAATCCGCGTCAGCACAATACACTGCACCTGGTACGCGCAGATTGGTCGGCAACGAGTGGGTCTCCTGTGTGCCGGCAATGAGGTTGCCGATGTCCGAATGGGCGGGGGCGCCCGGTGTACCATCCGCAGGGCCGCCTCCGTCGTAGACCACATGCACGCCGGTCTGTTTGAAACGAGTTGTGTCGGTCTCAATCACATACCAGTTGAATAGCGGGAAGATCTCGTTGTATCCCGCATTGCCATTTAGATCAGTGTTGTTGAAGTTCGAGTAGCTTCCATCCCTGAAACGGATATTGGTGGGCAGGAGGGAAAGGCCAGGCTCTCCCGGATCACGCACGCCATTGCCGTTGGTATCGAAGAACGAACTGGTGGAGAAGTTGGTGTGCCACTGCTGAACCGCAAGGCCGCCAATCGTGTCGAAATCGATGGTGCCGTTCCCGCCCGCAAAGCCGACGGGAGTAGAGAGACCGTCCACGATCTGGTCGTTCCACTGATCGAAGACCGTGATTCTCCAGTCCCCTTGCGGAACTCTGTCCAGCTCGAAATGACCGTTGCTATCGCACTTTGCGAAGATGAAATCCTCGCCGTCCGGATCGCCTAAGCTGACATAGCACTGCGTGAAGCTCAAAGCGTCGTTGGTCGTGCTGCTGTAAAGCCGTTGATCGGGTGGATGGCTCTGCCGCATCTCCGTGACTGTGCCCTTGACCGTATTGGTGCAATTGGAGGCTTGGAGAAGCAGATCGGTCCCAGCGCAGACATTGTCATGGCGACCGTTGATCACTTTTGGGTTCGCGAAACCGATGGAGGTGTGGAATCCCGCCGGACCAAACTCCTGGAAGTAGGCCGGGCCGCCAACCTTGATGAATGAGTCGTGAGCCTTCTGCCCGTCAAGAGTATTGGTCTGCAGCCACTCTTCGCCTTTGGCAAACCGGTCGGCCCCTGGTGTGGCCTGCACGGCATATCTGCCCGGCATCATATTCGCGATCACAGCCTGGCCGGCAAGCGGTGACAGGGTCACGCCGTCCGCTTCATATTTCGGGCAGGTGACGATCCGGCCCACAAGGCCGTCCGAGCTGCTCGAAATCGGGCAGGCGTTTTGACCGCCATGGGTAGGATCGGGCGTTCCTTGCAGGCTATTCGACAGCGGCATGTTGAACATGTCGTAGGTCATCTGGCCTGTGGCATCGCCCGTGCCGCCGGCGTCGTCCCAGAGCCTGAGCTCGAAGCCGCCGAGGCCGGGTTCGTTGGGCGCCAGAATGTCGACACCGCCACCGGCGTCGTTTTCGCCATTGAGCGGGTTGTCATCCTCATACACAAACACCGAGATTTTGGCCGTCTGGAATGGGGTCTCCTGGAGCAGCACGTTGACGGACTGCTGAGCAGGCCCGATCTGAGCGCCTCCCATGCCGTGGCCGCATGTGCCCGATCCGGCAGCCCAATTGCCCGCACTATTCGGATCCGAATAAAGCCCGCAGTCCGTCACAATGTTGAACTGCCGCTTGGGTCCGTCCGGAACATGCGGATCGACCGGCTGAGGAACCCCTGCCCCGCTGGTAAACGAGTTGCCCGCATCTCCCGGCAGAATTGAGATGTAGTAGTGCTTAGTCGGGTCAAGGTGCACCTGCGCGGGATCGACAGGGACCTGCTGTTGAGCATCTGTCCGGCACCCGCCATTGCCTATGTCGCACACTGCCGGTAGGTGGCTCTGAGTGGCCGGGTCAAGGACAGTCTGTCCAGATTCGCAGGCGATCGTTCCCACGCAGCCTGCCGCGACAACCGGCATATAGCTGGTATGGAAGTTGGTGCCCAGGCTTTGCGGAGTTGCAGCACCCGCATTCTCCAGGCTGGGATCGACGTGGAAGGTGCGGTCCTCTTCGATGATCCAACGATAGTCTGTGATCTTCTGGCCGCTCGAGCCCGTCAGGCTGGAGCCCGTTGCAGTTACCGGCGCATCGAGAACATTGACCTGAAGGCCGCTGCCGCCATTGAATTTCACGGTCACCGTCGCCGGATGAGCCGGATCGCTCGACGTGCCCTGCGAGTTTATAGCTGTGTATTGAAAAGTGACCGTCGCGAAGGAATTGCCGGTTGGCGGAGCGGTTGGCGACGCGACGAAAGATCCATCGGGATTCAACGTCACAGTCCCCCCCGATATCGCAGTCGGCGCAGAGGCGGTCAACGGATGTCCTTGCGGGTCACTGTCGGCGAGGAGCACCCCGGGAGGCGCGACTTGGAACCGCGATGCGATATTGCTGGTGTATCCGATGTCGGAGACAAGCGGTGATCCACCGAAGCACGCGTTGCCACTCACGCATTGGGTAATGGTCGCGGAGCCGGTCGCGGTGCCGTTCACCTTGTAGTTGATTGTTCCGCCGCAGCTAGTCGCGGCTGTTGAAGACGGTGTATAGGTAAACGTGCCGTCCGCGTTCAAGACCAGAGTGTCGGAGCCCACCAGGGGCGTCCAACCTGACCCTACCGGCACCAATCCTGTGGGCGTCAGCCCGTACGCATTCGTCGCGCCAGACAGAAGACCCAGACTCGGATCCAAAACAGAGAGCGGCTTGCCGGGGAAGCAGAAGTAGTTTTGCGAACTTCCTGCCGCGACCGTCCCCCCCGGTGAAGGAACACTACCGCCATTGATATTGATGTAGGCCTGCATGCCGCCGTCGCGGTGATTGTTGGTGGAAAGGCTTAACTGCCGGTCAAATACCGGGAGGGCGGCGCTGCCCGACGCGTTGATCATCACATCGTATGTCTTGCCGGCGGCCAGGAACACTTCGTTCTGGACTCTCGGCGTGCCCGGCAAAACGTTGCCGTCTTCAGCGATCAGAGACAAGCCGGGAACAACTCCGGCTGCCGTGCTGGTCTGCGCGCCCACGATGGACGGGACGTGCATGCGAAGGCCTGCATTCACAAAGCGAACCAAGACCTGCCCCGTAGACGCAGGCGCGGTAATCGCAAAGGAGGAATTGCTAGGGTTGTTTTTATCGAATGAAACCCCGTTCACCAGGTAGTAGAGTGGCGAATAATTGACTGCGGGTGGATAACAGGCAGCTGCAGTTCCACCGCAGGGCAGAGCCGTCGCCAGGCTTAAAGCCGCGGTGCCCGCGGCGTTACCTGTTATGTGGACCGTGGGGACCGACGTGTAGCCCTTGCCCGGATTGGTTACGTTGATGGCCGTAACCATGCCCGTTGAAGGATCGATCACGGCCGTAGCAGCGGCTAGCGTCCCGCCGCCACCGGAAAAGGTGACTGCCGGTGCGGAAGTGTAGCCAGAGCCTGGATTGTCCACCGACACGGAAGAAACCGTGTCATTGAGCGTCACTGTCGCCGTCTCGCTGAACCCGGGGTTAGCTACTGCGGTCGCGACCGCGCGGTTCTGAGCCAGGTCGATCTCGCTCAAGAGCAGGGGCACGTCTGCGTCGTATTTGACGCCGGAATAGGCCGTTCCCTGCACGCCGGTTGTGGGCGCAGTCGTCACGACTAGTATTCCGTAAAGTCCCATGGGACCCTGGATCGAGGGATGGGTGCCCGATTCAATCAGATAGGTTCCGGGCCGGAGTCCCGTCCAGTTGAGCGACGTAGTCGCCCCTTGCTGAATTTCAGTGCCGAAGGACTGAACGCGCTTCGGCTGCACAGGTGGAGTAAAGGTGGCGCCGCCGGTGTCGCCCGCGATCGGCCAAGTCGCACCCTGAACTGGGTGAACCGGGCTGTCTACCATACCACCGGGGGCCCCAAGGCCGCCGCCCAACTGGCCAACGACCACCAGCGAAGTCGGTACGGTGCCTGGCAGACTATTCTGCAGGCTGATAGTCAGATTTCCGGGGGGCACAGTGATCACCACAGGTGACCAATTGCCCGATACCGAAGCTCCGGGGTTCAAGGCCGCGCAGGTGGCCGGAGCCACCGCCGCGGACGAACATGTATAGCCCCACATTGGCACGCTCTGGCCGTCCGGAAGCGTTGCAAATGTGGAAGCCGCCTTCAGGCTGACGGTTTGCGCCGACGCCAAGCCTGCTCCGGGGAGGAGAAGAATGCTCGCCGCGAAGACTACCGTCTTCACCATTGATTTCAGTGTGTAGGATCGCATCTTACGTCTCCTTCTCCTCAGTTCGACTCGTCGATCTGGAACTCCCGGGAATCGACCAACATCATCATCATCATTCCGCCCGGAAATACGTTGTTGGTGGTGATCTCACGCTCGTTATGCGAGTGCCACATGAAGGCAAATCCGGCCTCGCTCGATGGCCCGTTTCCGATTGTGCCGGAGGGCGGGGTGCTTCCAGTCGGCCCAGTGGCGCGAACAGTTGCGTCCGGTCCCAAATAGGCGCTGCCGCCATACCAGGTACCGTTGGTCAAGTAGTTCGGATCAGGCAGGGTCGCAGGACCGCCTCCGCCCACGTCTCCGAATGGTGCTTTCTCAAGCGGCTTGTTATGGTCCGCGCACCATTCGTAGTAGTTGATGGCCTGGTAGGACGTGCCCAACGTGTTATAGCCGTTGGCGTCCGGACTGCATGGGAGCGCTGCGGAGTTTGCAGCATCAGTTGTGCCGTGGTGACCGTAGACGTCCCAGTTCAGACCCTTGCCGGTCCAATAGAAGATTCCATCCATTGCCACTCCGGGAGTTGTGGTCGTGGTAAACAGCAGTGGACCTGCGAGCTTGGTAGGATCGGCCTGACTGAGAATCAGATTCCCGTCACGCGCCAGAATGCGCACATGGTTGCCGTGTTCGTGGAACGGATGTTGCCATCGTCCTTGGCCAACGATGCGCAGCAGGACAAGTTCACCCGGATGCATGTGCGGATTGCCGTTATAGGGCTGATGTGGGTACTCGACCGCATAGTTCGTGTCCATGTCATCAGGCATCGACCGGCCGTTCACCATAAAGTACGTGGGATGATAAGGCTCGGTCTGGACGTCGAGGCCGCAGTTCACAGTGCACAAAGAAAGCGCAGCGACCTGCGCCTCGGCCTGGCTGTGAATCCGTGGATCGATTTCCGAAAACTGGAATAGATACTCACGGTCGTAACAGGCCGAAGCTAAGCCGTCAAAAGCAGCTTCAGCCAGGCGGAAGTCTTTCTCGGTTCCGCCCCCAACAGTGGCGAGATAGGCGCCCCGCGCCTTGTCGTTCTGAGTTGTAAGGCAAGAGGCGGAGACTTTCGATGAATCAGGCAGTACGATGATCGCTCCGTAGAGGCCCATCTCAACTTGAAGATCTCCCTGGGTCCCGCTGTAATAAGGGCGCGTGCCGGCCGACTTCGCTGTAAAGGTGTAGGTGACAGTCGCCCCCGGTGCGGCCTCGCGCGTCAGCACGCCCTGAACCCCATAATCTGAAGCCGCTGTTGCCGGGCCCGAAACATCGAAGCCAGGAAAAAGGATGGATGTATTTCCCGCTCCGTTCGGCAAGTTGTTCTTCAGGTGAACCGTAACGGTGTCGTTTTCGTTGACAATCAGCGTCGGTCCGGGGATCTGCATGGTTGGACAAGGCGTGATCAAGTTCGACGTATTAACGGCCTCGGGCGCGAAGGTAGGCGTGGAACCGGTGGCGCAGCCGTACCCCCAGGAGTAGATGGATTGACCGTCAGGCTGGGTGATTCGGGCGTCCTGCGCCGTAAGGTTGAAGACGGGGGCGCCCGCGGTGCCGGTACCAGTGCCGGTGATGCCGGGAGCCGCTGCATGCGCACTTATGGGAAGCAGCAGGGCCAGCGCCACTGTTGCTGCCGGAAGCACGCGCTTGATCGAAGACTTATACTTGCTTTTCAATTCGCTCATTGCGGCTCTCCTAGTTCACGTGAACTTCCGTCATCAAACCGCCGAAGTTCTCGGCGTCGTTTGAGAGGTGGTCAAGATTCGGGGTGTAGAGAAAATAGGTTCCAGTGGGGACATTTTTACTGTCCAGAATGACGTCGATCGATTCGCCGCCGGCCAGGGTAATCGAGTTGGTGTTGTAGTACATGTTCTGCCCGGCCTGGTCGCGCAGCAGACGGGCATTCTGCGCAATGACTGTCATCGGGATGCCGAGCGAGGCCAGCGTCTGGTATTCGCTCACGTCCAGATCTGAAATGCGCAGCAGTGCTCTGCCCCCTTGCGGAATATTGATAATGGTGGGCAAGGGCTGTGAGTCATGCATCACTCCATCGGTCGACTGCGTCTGCATGGAGCCCGCCACGGTCGTATCGGGATAGCTGCGACCATTCAGCAGAAAGTACTTGTCCTTCATGTCGGCGAAACCCTCAGGGTTGAAGGTCATGCCTACGAAGTGGAAGTTGGGGTCGAAGCCATGAATCTGGATCGGATACTCAACGTCGTATGCGGTCGAGCCGTCACCATCGTTGTAGGCATACAGCGTTGGCGAGCCGCCTTTGTTCATGGCGTGCTGCACGCCATTATCTGAAGGCGGAAGAGGCGTGGTGCAGAGAATATCCGGCTTGGTAGGATCGTAAGTAGTCGACGACGAAGAGGTATGCGCGTAGCAGCCAGTACGAAGATCCTTCTGTTGGAGTTCCAACGAGTTGTAGAGTGTTGTTCCATCTGTCGGCACGCGATTCTGTCTCGGCCGCACATAGAGCTGACCCACCATGCCCATCTGCAAATGCTCCGGCGGCGTGATGTGGCAATGCCAGAAGTAGGTTCCGGCGTCTGGAGCAAGGTAGTAGTACGTCATGCTGGCCCCGATGTTGATGGCCACCGAGGCGTCTGGCACACCGTCGTAGAAGGAAGAAGCATTCGGATAGCCGTGGAAGTGGATGGTGTGCTGTTCGAACAAGTCGGGGCGCATAATCATGCCGACGTTCGAGAGGGTGAGGAAGAACTCGTCATCCTCGTCGATGGCCATCAAAGGCGCCGGCTGGTTGCCGTTCATCACGCCCACGTCCATGAGCTCGCGCGCATCCACGTGACCATCAAGCCCAGTTGCGCAATAGTCCGGCTTGTTCATCACCGTGGGACCGCAAAGTGGGTCGGCTGCGACCTCGGGATCGGGGGTCAGGCCGACAGCCCCGTTGTAACCAAATGACGGCCCGGTGGTCGCCGGGTCGCCAGCCGACAACGCGGAAGTCGCGGGGAGATTGAAGACGGCCGGCACCTGGGTCCCGGGAAGGCCTTTGGCAATATCTGCCAAGCCAGAAAGAGGCCCGAAGGAAAACATGTACGTTTGCGTTCCGTCGGCCATGGTCGCATAGCCGTCACCGCCGGATACTTGTTGGCACTTGATCTGTCCGCCATTCGTTGTGTATGTCGTTCCGGGTGCGCCGCCACTGACCGTCATCGGACCGGCGTATAACGGGTAGGCCGTGTCTCCGGGCATTGCGGAGTTCGCAGCCGGGTAGGGGTGGAGTGTTGTGACCGACGGACATTGCACCCTGAAAGCCTGTGCCCCCGCCAACGCGGGAAGTCCGATTGAAATTCCCATTAGAAAGAGCTTGCGCAGTTGCATTCCCATGCCAACCTCCTCATCGCCTAGCCATTAGTTTTGTTTCCGTCAACGGGTTCCTATGGGGACGCTCGGCACGACGGAATGCCCTCGAGAGCAACTGGATCTTTTCGCGAGTTCATTACCCTTACATTGCTGAAAATCAATGTTCATTTTTTCGGCAACGTTTCTATCTTGCTAATAAATAAGGAGAGAGAGTGATTGTATTCAATTGACTTTTGTCAATGACGGATCAATGCTTGGACAAAAATCGAAGCAACATCGCGCCATGCCTGTGACTTGAAGTGCTCGGTGTGACCCGCAACAGCGCAGTTTTGCATCCGGAACGGCTGTATCTTTGCAGCGAAACGCATTTGGAGGCACAGGGAAGAGCGAAAGCTGAAGAATCAGCCCTCCACGCAAATTGACAAAGTGGATTGAATGATTGAAATTCAGCGTTCAACGAACTCCCAGAGAACAAAAATATTCTTCAAAGTGGAGGCTGTCATTGGCATTAAAGGGACGTTGGATGACGAAGAGTCACCATACTGAGGAGAGTTTTTAGGGATTATTAAGGCCGGGCCAAGCCGGGCGCCTAAGGCATCGCGTCAAAATAACTT
>PLXP01000122.1 GCA_003151435.1 Acidobacteriaceae bacterium | reverse complement strand
AGGCGCGGGCACGGTCTCGGAGATTGTGAAGTAACAGCTTTCAGCTTTCAGCTTTCAGCCGCCAATACTAAGAGGCTGAGACTGGCAACTGATCGCTGAAAGCTGACGGCTGAAAGCTGATAGCTGGAAGGAAGAACATGGTAGGACAGAGGATTCGCATCCGGTTGAAGGCATACGACTATCGCGTGCTGGACACCTCGACCGGCGAGATTGTGGAGACGGCCAAGCGCACCGGAGCAACGGTGGCCGGGCCGATTCCCTTGCCGACGATCAAGAACAAGTATTGCGTGCTGCGTTCGCCGCACGTGGACAAGAAGTCGCGCGAGGCCTTCGAGATCCGAACACACAAGCGGCTGATCGATATTCTCGAACCGACTCAGCAGACGGTGGACGCGCTGATGAAGCTCGATTTGCCGGCCGGCGTCGATGTCGAGATCAAAGCGTTTGAGAAATAGGCACCTGCGGTGCGGCGGGCGCGCCTTGCGGCGCAGAAGCTCGATAGCGCGACGCGAAGCGGTAGAAAGGCTCGGAAGAGCCCCGGCAGTGCGACGGATGAAGCATCGCATGATGAGGAAAGGAAGTTATGGGCGTTGTAGGAATTTTGGGAAAAAAGATCGGCATGACGCAGGTCTTCGACGAAAAGGGCGACGTGCATCCCATCACGGTGCTGCAGGCCGGTCCCTGCGTGATAACGCAGTTGAAGACTCTCGCGAAGGACGGCTACGAGGCCGCACAGATCGGACTGGTCGAGTTCATCAAGACCAAGAACGTGACCAAGCCGCAGGCTGGCCACTTCGCCAAGACTGAAGCGCCGCCGGTGAAGGTCATTAAGGAAGTGGACCTCGAAGCGGATGCAGACGGTGTGGTTGCGACCAAGGCCGGCGACCGCGTCCTGGTCGACATCTTCACCAATGCCAAGTTTGTGGATGTGATTGGCACCTCCAAGGGCCGCGGGTTTGCCGGCGTGGTTCGGCGTCACGGTTTCGCTGGCGGTCCCAAGTCGCACGGACACATGTTCCAGGTGCAGGGTTCGATCGGCGCATCCAGCTTTCCGTCGCGCGTGTTCCCGGGGCAGCGTATGCCCGGCCACATGGGCGCGGCGCAGATCACGGTACGCAACCTGCGCATTCGCGGTATCGACATTGAAGAGAACCTGTTGATGGTGGAAGGTGCGGTACCCGGATCGCGTGAGGGGTACGTGCTGATTTCGAAGGCCAAGACTCCGCCGCGCGAGCGTCGTGGTTTCGCCGGATCCGGTACGGTCGATCCGTTGAAGGCTTCGAAGAAGGCTGGCGGCAAGCGCAAGTAGCACCTGCGGTNNAGAAGAAGAAGAAGATGGCAAACGTTGATGTAGTGAATTTAAACGGTGAGAAGGTGGGCTCGCTTGAGCTGGCCGATGCGGTATTCGGCCAGGTGAACGAGGCTCTGCTGTGGGAGGCGGTCAAGCACTACCGCGCCTCCCTGCGCCAGGGCACGCACAAGACCAAGAGCCGCACCGAAGTTGCCGGTTCCGGCAAGAAGCTGTGGAAGCAGAAGGGCACGGGCCGCGCTCGAATCGGCTCGGTGCGTTCGCCTCTGTGGCGCCATGGCTATACGGTGCACGGACCCCAACCGCGCAGCTATGACTACGCGTTCCCGCGCAAGAAGCTGTTGGGTGCTCTGCGGTCGGCGCTGGCTTCAAAGCTGGCCGACGGCAAGCTGACGGTGGTCGATTCGCTGGAGCTGAAGGAAGCCAAGACCAAGCTCTATCGTGCCGCGCTGAACAAGCTGGGTGCGGATCGCACGACGTTGCTGGTGGAGAATGGCAAGACTCTGTCTCCCGGACTGGTTCTCGGCGCGCGCAACCTGAAGGGCGTTGAGCTGGTATTGAACAACGAGGTGCATCCCTACGATTTGCTGCGGTATGAGCGGGCCATCTTCTCCAAGGCCGCCATCGAGCAGCTCGCCGAGGCCCTCGAAAAGTCCGTGTCTAAGCGCCAACTCGCGGCGCAGACGGAGGCCGCGTAATGCCGACTCTTTATAGCGTGATTCGCCGCCCCCTGATTACCGAAAAGGGATTGGGCGTGAAGGAGACTGAGGGGACGCTGGTGTTTGACGTGGCGCCCGATGCTTCCAAAACCGAAGTCAAGCAGGCTGTCGAGGCTCTCTTCAAGGTGAAGGTCGCCGCGGTGCGCACTGCCAACGTTCTGGGCAAGGAACGCCGCCGCGGCAAGTTCGCGGGTTTCCGCCCCGACTGGAAGAAGGCTTACGTCCGGCTCAAAGCCGGCGAGAAGCTGCCCGAGTACGTGAGCAACCTGTAAGGCAGCTAACAGTAAACAGTTTTCAGTTGACAGTCGAAGGCCCGAACTGAAGATGCAGCGGGTTGATGAAGATAGGACGAGCTGATAGCTGACAACTGTTAGCTGAAGGCTCGTGAAGGACAAAGACGATGGCAATCAAGACATACAGACCGATCACGCCGACCCTGCGCTTCAAGACCACGCAGGTGAACGACGACCTGACGACGGATAAGCCGTACAAGCCGCTTCTCACGACGCGCAAACGGACTGGCGGCCGCCGCAACACGGGCGATCTGACGGTCCGTCATCACGGTGGCGGCCACAAGCAGAAGCTGCGCCTCATCGATTTCAAGCGCGAGAAGTATGGCGTGCCCGGTAAGGTGGCGACCATCGAGTACGATCCGAACCGCTCGGCCCGCATCGCGCTGGTGCACTACGCCGACGGCGAGAAGCGCTACATCCTGCAGCCGGTTGGGCTGAAGGTGGGCGCTACGGTGACCTCGGGGCCCGACGCCGACATCTTGGTGGGGAACGCGCTGCCTCTCAAGAACATTCCCTCGGGAACCACGGTGCATGCCATCGAACTGCGGCCAGGCAAAGGCGCGCAGATGGCGCGCTCAGCCGGTACGCAGGCGCAACTGGTTGCGAAGGAAGGCGACTACGCCCTTCTCAAGTTACCCTCCGGCGAAACCCGCAAGGTGCTGGTGGAGTGCATGGCGACCATCGGCCAGGTGGGCAACACGGATCACGAAAACATTTCGATCGGCAAGGCCGGGCGCAATCGCTGGCTGGGCATTCGCCCCACCAACCGCGGCGTCACCATGAACCCTGTCGACCACCCGCACGGCGGCGGCGAGGGCAAGACCTCGGGCGGCCGTCATCCGGTGACCCCTTGGGGCCAGCCGACGCGCGGATACAAGACACGCAACAACAAGCGGACCGACGCCTTTATCGTCAGCCGCCGGGCGAAGTAAAAATTCAGCCGTCAGCTACCAGCTATCAGCTTTTAGCTCAGTGCGGCGCAGAGACGATCAGGGCAGTAGCTGGCAGTTAGCTTGAGGAAGAAGAGCTAAAGGCTGAGAGCTGAAAGCTAGGAGCTGAGTTTATGGCACGTTCGACAAAGAAGGGCCCGTTTGTGGATGCGCACCTCACCGTCAAGATCGAGGTGCTCAACCAGGCCAACGACAAGAAGGTAGTGAAGACCTGGTCGCGGCGTTCGACCATCTTCCCGGAGTTTGTGGGCCACACCATCGCCGTGCACAACGGCAAAAAGTTCGTTCCGGTATACGTGACCGAGAACATGGTGGGACACAAGCTGGGCGAGTTTGCACCCACGCGCACCTTCAAGGGACACACGCAAGGCAGCGGCAAGGCTGAGGCAAGCGCCAAGCCGCGGTAGAGAAAAGCAGCTACCAGCTTCTAGCTGCTAGCTCGTTCGCGATGAATCGAGCAGTTCTCGCAGGAAGAAGAGAGCTGGAAGCTAGTAGCTGATTTGAGAGGGCAGACCAATGGCAGTCGAGATAAATGAATACCGGGCCGAGGCCAAGTTTCAGCGCGTGTCGCCGCAGAAAGCGCGGCTGGTACTCGATCTGATCAAGGGCCGGGGAGTCCAGGAGGCGCTGGAGACGGCGGCCTTTACAAAGAAGCGCATCGCCCCGGTGATCCACAAGCTGCTGGTGTCGGCCGTGGACAACGCCAAGTATGTGTCCGGTGAGCGGGGCTTGGATCTGGACGTGGATAACCTCTACGTCAAACAGGCTATCGCCAACGACGGGCCGCGCATGAAGCGCATCCGTCCCGCGCCCATGGGCCGCGCTTTTCGCTATCAGCGCCGGTTGACGCACATCATTCTGTCGGTGGCCGAGCGCGCGGCGAAAGCCGGCCTGGTGACCAAAGTGGAAGAACCGAAGCCGGCGAAGAAGATTGCGGCAACCAAGAATAAGGCCAGCAAGAAGGCCTAGAGGGATTTGAGGAAACAGTATGGGACAGAAAGTCCATCCTTACGGATTCCGGCTGGGAGTGAACAAGCCGTGGCGTTCGCGCTGGTTCTCTGAGCGCGACTATGACAAGCTCCTGGTCGAGGACGTGAAGCTCAGGGCCGAGCTGAAAGAAAAGCTGAAGGCTGCGGGCGTCAGCTCGGTTGAGATCGAGCGGCCGGGCAACAAGCTTCGCTTTCTTATTCGCACCGCGCGTCCGGGCATCGTGATCGGCCGCAAGGGCGCCGAGATCGAGAAGCTCAAGACCGAGCTCGGCAAGCGCACCAGCCGTGACGTGTTCATCGACATCATCGAGGTGAACAAGCCGGAGCTGGACGCACAGCTTGTGTCTGAGAACATCGCGCTGCAACTGGAAAAGCGCGTCAGCTTCCGCCGTGCCATGCGCAAGAGCGTGGATTCGGCGCTCCGCTTCGGCTGCAAGGGAATCAAGGTGCGCGTCTCCGGCCGCTTGAACGGCAATGAGATCGCGCGCTCGGAGTGGTACCTGCAAGGACGTTTGCCGCTGCACACACTGCGCGCCGACATCGATTACGGTTTCACCGAGGCGCATACCACGTATGGCGTGATCGGCGTGAAGACCTGGATCTATCGCGGCGACATCTATGAGCAGAAGCGCCGTCAGCCGCAGCCGGGTGGGCCGTCGGTGTTCTAGAGGCAGTTGTCAGCGATCAGTTGTCAGTTATCAGTTTTTCGATTTGAGCTTTTAGAAGGTTGGTTGCTGTATCCAGTTGTGAGTGGTTGAGATGCCCGTTGGGCGGACCGTACTGACAACTGAAAACTGACAACTGACAACTTCGTTCGAGGTTTTTGCTATGTTGATGCCAAAGAAGGTGAAGTTCCGCAAGCAGCAGAAGGGCAAACGCCGCGGTAAGGCGTGGCGCGGCTCTTCGCTTGCGTTCGGCGAATACGGTTTGAAGGTTTTGGAGTGCGGCTACATCACCGACCGGCAGATCGAAGCCAGCCGTATTGCGATGACACGGTTCATCAAGCGCGGTGGCAAGATATGGCTGCGCCTGTTCCCGGACAAGCCGATTACCAAGAAGCCGGCCGAAGTTCGAATGGGCTCGGGCAAGGGTGCGCTGGACCATTGGGTTGCCGTGGTGCGGCCCGGCAAGATCCTCTTCGAAATGGAAGGGGTCGCTCCGGATGTTGCGCAAGAGGCTATGCGTCTGGCGTCGAACAAGCTGCCGTTGCGGACCAAGTTTGTCATGCGTCCGGGCGCGGAAAAGACCATAGCCGCGGGAAGCAAGCCGGGAGCGTAAATCGGCCGATTGATTGTCACGCGGTGCGGGTCCCTCAAGGGGCGGCGCCGCCGGAGAGAGAATTCAGATGGAACTCGAAAAGATTCGCAACTTGAGCGACGAAGAACTGCAGCACCAGGAGAAGACCTCCGCTGAGCAGCTGTTCCGGCTTCGCTTTCAGGTCTCGCTGGGGCAGAACGACGGAGTGAAGAAGCTCCGCCAACTGCGCAAGGAGATCGCCCAAATCAAGACCGTGGCGCGCGAGCGCGCGCTGGGTATTCGCGGCGCGGCCGCAGATACCGCTACGGCAGCGAAATCCGCAAAAGGAGCCCGCTAAATGACGGCGACAACAGACACAGCACAGGCGCCGGCGACTGGCGCGCGGCGTAACGAGAAGGTTGGCAACGTGGTTTCGACCAAGATGCAGAAGACCATTGTGGTCGAGGTCGAAATGCGCAAGGCTCACGCCAAGTACAAGCGGATTGTGCGCTCCACCAAGAAGTTCTATGCCCACGACGAGCAGAGCTCGGCGCGCATGGGCGATGTGGTGCGCATCCGTGAGACCCGGCCATTGAGCAAGCTGAAGCGGTGGTCTCTGGAAGAGATCGTGCGGCGTTCATCTCTTGGACAAATTGAGGACGCGGCGCCCAAGGCTGCCAACTAGCGAGCTGTTAGCTTCCAGCCTCTAGCTGGATTGTCGGGAAGCCGGGTTGTGTTGGAAGAAGTGAACGCTGGCAGCTAGAAGCTGGTAGAGGAGAAGATTCCATGGCTGTACAAATGAGAACCATGCTCGCGGTGGCCGATAACTCCGGCGCGCGCAAGCTGCAAGTGATCCTGCCGCTGGGCGGTGGCCTCGGGAAGAAGGCCGGTCTCGGCGACATCGTGACCGCCGCGGTGAAAGAAGCTTCGCCCGACGGCACCATCAAGAAGGGTAAGGTCGTGAAGGCGGTCATCGTCCGCACCCGCAAGGAGCATCGTCGCCGCGACGGAACCTATATCCGCTTCGACGAGAATGCGGCCGTGGTGATCGACGATGCGCATGAGCCGGTGGGTACCCGCGTCTTTGGTCCTGTGGCTCGCGAACTGCGTGAGAAGAAGTTTTTGAAGATCGTTTCGCTGGCGCCGGAAGTGGTGTAACAGTTGTCAGTTGTCAGCTGACAGTTGTCAGTTGTCAGTTACCAAAGCGCAATGAACTGAGAACTGAAGACTGAGAACTGACAACTTTTGGAGAGAATTCATGCCGAGTTTGAATATACGTCGCAACGATACGGTCAAGGTGCTCACGGGCTCCGATCGCGGCAAGACAGGCCGCGTACTGCGCGTCTTCCCTGACAAGAACACGGTGCTCGTCGAGCATGTGCGCGTCGTCAAGAAGACGGTTTCGAGCAAGCGGGGACAGCGCACCAAGGGTGGCATCGCCGAGCAGGAATCGCCCATCAACGTTTCGAACGTCTCGCTTGTTTGCCCCAACTGCGGGCCGGCGAAGATCGGGTACAAGCTCGATGGCGACACCAAGGTGCGGATGTGCAAGAAGTGCGGGCAGACGCTGCCCACAAAGAAGTAGCGGGATCCACAGCCGGTCCGGCAATTCATTCGGACGGCCAACCCCTTCCGCAACGGTAAACGGGTCGCATGAGGCGATCCACTCCGAGGGCCGGAAGAAAGAGAGCAAAGCAAAATGGCAGCAAGGTTGAAAGAGAAGTACCACAAGGAAATCAAGCAGGCTCTGTTGAAAGAGCTTGGACTTGAAAACATGATGGCGGTTCCCAGGCTGGATAAGATCGTCGTGAACATGGGATTGGGTGAGGCCACGCAGAACACCAAGCTGCTTGATCCGCTGGTCAACGACCTGGCGGCCATCGCCGGCCAGAAGCCGGTGACCACCAAGGCGAAGAAGTCGATCGCGGCCTTCAAGGTGCGCGCCGGCATGTCGATCGGCGCCATGGTTACGCTGCGTCAGGACAAGGCCTACGAATTTCTGGATCGCCTGATTTCCACGGCGCTGCCCCGGGTGCGTGACTTCCGCGGCGTGTCGACCAAAAGCTTCGATGGGCGCGGCAACTACACACTGGGCCTGAAGGACCAGTTGCTCTTCCCGGAGATTGATTACTCCAAGGTTGAGAAGCTGAAGGGTATGAACATCACCATCGTGACCACGGCCAAGGACGACAACTCGGCCCGCGCGTTGCTGAAGCACTTTGGCATGCCGTTCCGCCAGGGAGCGTAAGAACAGCTTCTAGCTGCTAGCTTCTAGCCTTTAGCTTTTGTTGAGGCAGACCAAGCATCAGAAGCAAATCAAATTTGGCATCTCTCACCGGGGAGAGTTTCCCGGGGCAATGAGGGAGCTAGTAGCTAGAAGCTAGTAGCCGGGGTTTAAGAGGATTTATGGCAACTACTGCAAAAAGGGTGAAGGACGCGCGGAAGCCGAAGTTCAGCTGCCGCAAGCACAATCGGTGCCAGCTCTGCGGAAGGCCCCGCGGTTTTCTGCGTAAGTTCGGCATTTGCCGTCTGTGCTTCCGCGCGCTGGCGCTCAAGGGTGAAATCCCCGGCGTCGTGAAATCGAGCTGGTAAGAAAGACAGTTGTCAGTGATCAGTTGTCAGTTGTCAGTCCGGTAACCGGGATCTGATAGTGGCGATTGAAGCGAGTATCTACTTGCTGAGAACTGAAAACTGAGAACTGACAACTGTAGTGAACATTCCCGCTGGTTCCCGCCGTGCGGGCGAACGGGGAATGAAGGAGAAGGAATGAGTCTGACCGACCCAGTAGCAGATTTTCTGGCGCGTATTCGGAATGCGATCCGGGCCCGCCATCAGAAGCTGGATGTTCCCGCTTCGAAGCTGAAGACCGAGATTGCCCGCATTCTCAAGGAAGAGGGCTACATCTCGAATTACAAGACCCAGGAAGAAGAGGGCAGGCAGATTCTGCGCGTGTACTTGAAGTACGGCGGCGCAGAGGCGGCCATCCGCGACCTGGCGCGCATCTCGCGTCCCGGCTGCCGCGTCTATATCGGCCGCGATGAGATCAAGCGCGTCCAGGGCGGCCTCGGCATTTCCATCATGACGACCCCCAAGGGCGTGATGACCGGCCGCCAGGCGCGCCGCGAAGGCGTGGGCGGCGAAGTGCTCTGCGAAGTGTGGTAAGTCAGTTGTCAGGCATCAGTTTTCAGTTGTCAGTCGCCGGGTGCTAAGAACTGCCGGCCTGCAACGAAAAGTCACTGACAACTGATCACTGAAAACTGAGAACTGTTTTACCGGCTGCAGTGGAACGATGGGATGTTGGAAGGCTTCCCATCGGGACTCGCAAGCCAGATGAAGGATTGAATCGATGTCTCGTATTGGAAAAAAGCCGATCCCGCTGCCCGCGGGTGTGAAGTACACAGTAGAGGGCAACACCGTCCTGGTCGAGGGCCCCAAGGGCAAGGTTTCGGCGATGATCGCCGAGGGCATTACGCTGGAGAAGGTGGACGGGCACCTGAACGTTGTGCGCGACACCGACAAGCACGCCGCGGTGCATGGCCTGACGCGCGCGCTGGTTTTCAACGCCGTGCATGGCGTCACCAAGGGCTGGACCCGCGAGTTGGATATTGTGGGCATCGGCTATCGCGCCGAGCTCAAGGGCAAGGGCATGGTGGTGTTCACGCTGGGCTATTCGCACCCCATCGAGGTTCCGCTGCCCACGGGCATTGAAGTGGCGATCGACCCCAAGCAGACGCACCTGACCATCTCCGGCATCGACCGGCAGAAGGTGGGCCAGGTGGCGGCCGATATGCGCTCGCTGCGCAAGCCCGACCCTTACAAGAACAAGGGTGTGCGCTACTCCGACGAGAAGCTGAAGAAGAAGGCCGGCAAGACGGGCAGCAAGTAAAACAGTTGTCAGTTGTCAGCTAACAGTTGTCAGTTTGTTCTCACTGCGATCGTGCTGAAAACTGAAGACTGCCAACTGAAGACTGAACTTAACCGAACGGGGCCGCAAGGCGGCTCCGCTGATAGGAAAGAGACACCGATGATTACGCAAAACAAGAGGAACGCAATCCGCCAGCGCATTCATGACCGCATCCGCCGCAAGCTCGCGGGTACCGGAGAGCGGCCGCGGTTGAATGTTTACCGCTCGCTCAGCCACATCTACGCGCAGGTGATCGACGATCAGAACGGCGTCACGCTGGCCTCGGCTTCTACGTTGGCCCTTAAAGTGAAGACGGGCGGCAACGTGGCCGCAGCTAAGGAAATTGGCAAGGCCATCGCGGAGCGCGCTGTGGAAAAAGGCATCAAGAAGGTGGTCTTCGATCGCGGCGGTTTCCTCTACCACGGGCGCATCAAGGCATTGGCCGATGCAGCGCGCGAAGCCGGCCTGGAGTTCTAAAGGAAGCTGCTAGCCGCTAGCTTCTAGCTGCTAGCTTGTCGTCGTAAGTCGATGAGCTTTGTATCAGCGAGATCAGCTAGTAGCTAGAAGCTAGTAGCTCAAAAAGAGACGAGAGAGCAATGACGATCTTGAAAAAGAAACTCGATGCCAACCAGTACAACCTGAAGGATCAGGTGGTGGCCATCAATCGCGTGACCAAGGTGGTCAAGGGCGGCAAGAACATGTCGTTTGCCGCGCTGGTGGTGGTGGGTGACGCAGCCGCAGGCGTGGTGGGCCACGGTTCGGGCAAGGCCAAGGAGGTTCCCCAGGCCATTCGCAAGGGAATCGAGGCGGCCAAGAAGAACCTGATCCGGGTCAACCTCACCGATACCACGATTCCGCATCTGGTCTTGGGCCGTTTCGGTGCCGGACAGGTGCTGCTGAAGCCGGCTCCTGAAGGTACCGGAGTGATCGCGGGCGGCGCGGTGCGTGCGGTGATGACCTCGGCCGGTGTGCAGAACGTGCTCACCAAGAGCCTGGGTACCGCCAATCCCCATAACGTCATCAAGGCCACCTTCGATGCCCTGGTACAGTTGCGCGACCGGGCCGAAGTAGCCGCCATGCGCGGCAAGACGGTTGAGGAGCTCTAATCATGGCCGAGACCAAAATGATTCGCATTCAGTACTACCGCTCCAAGAACTCCACGCCCTACAAGCACAAGGCAGTGGTTAAGGGCCTGGGCTTCACGCGGTTGAACCAGATCGTCGAGCGCGTCGATACGGAATCCACGCGCGGCATGGTGAAGGCCATTCCGCACCTGGTCCGGATACTCGAAAACTAGTTCTCAGTGTGTCAGTCATCAGTTCTCAGCAGAGGCGTCCACGCCGTTCCTGAGAACTGACAACCGAAGACTGACAACTCACACCAACGCGAGTCGTCCGAACCAGCTTCGGACGGCGCTACAGCGAGGAAATCATGGCAAAGAATCTATCCAATCTACGCGCGCCCAAGAAGGCAAACACCGGGCGCAAGCGTGTCGGTCGCGGTATGGGATCCGGCATGGGCAAGACCTCAACCCGCGGCCACAAGGGCCAGGGTTCGCGCTCCGGCTTCAGCCTGATGCGCGGTTTTGAGGGCGGCCAGATGCCGTTGCATCGCCGTCTGCCCAAGCGCGGCTTCACCAACATCTTCCGCACCGAATACACGGTTGTGAACCTGGACCGGATCGCGGCGCTCGATGCCATCTCTGAGATCACGCTGGAAGACTACAAGAAGCTTGGCCTGTCTTCGAGCAAGAAGGCCCTGATCAAGATTCTCGGCTCCGGCGAGCTGACCTCGGCCATCACCATCCATGCGCACAAGTTTTCCAAGTCGGCTGTCGAGAAGATAGAGAAGGCCGGCGGCAAGGCCATCGTTCTTGGCGGACCGGTTGCGCCTGCAGCGGCCTGACGTTTGGTCTCCCGGGTCTCACCTGCCACGGCAGACGAGACCCGGGGCACCCATACCCGTCGGGCGCGACAGTTTCAGTGGTTCACGGGTAAGATGGATGCACACGGACAATATGGGCGCTGGGCGCCTGAAGCGGATACCCAAACATGCTTGAGAAGTTCTTAAATATCTTCCGGATTCCCGACCTGCGCAAGCGGGTGCTCTTCACCCTGTTCATCCTTGCCATCTACCGCCTGGGTGCATGGATTCCCACGCCCGGCGTGAACACCCACCTGCTCGAAGTGCTGTTCAATCAGCAAAGCGGTTCGGCTCTCGGCCTGATGGACCTGTTCGGCGGCGGCAACCTGCGCCGCATGACCATCTTCGCCCTGGGCATCATGCCTTACATCACGGCATCCATCATCTTCCAACTGCTGACCGTGGTCTATGAGCCATTGGCGCGGATCCAGAAGGAAGGCGAACTGGGCCGGCGCAAGATCACTCAGTGGACCCGCTACATGACCGTGGTCCTGGGCGGGCTTCAGTCCATCGGCATCGCCACCATTCTTACGAGGCAGGGCTTGGTTCTGCATCCGGGAATCGCGTTCAGCATGATGACAGTGCTGACGCTGACCACCGGCACGGCCTTCATCATGTGGCTGGGCGAGCAGATTACCGATCGCGGCATCGGCAACGGCATGAGCCTGCTGATCTTTACTGGCATCGTAGCCGGTCTGCCCCACGGCGTAGGTGAACTGGTGCAGAAGGTTCAGACCAATGCCTGGGGATCGTTCACGTTTATCGCGGTCCTGATCCTGCTGGCAGCCATGATCGCCGTGGTGGCGTTCATCGTCTTTGTCGAACGTTCAGAGCGGCGCATCCCCATCCAGAGCGCCCGTCGCATCGTCGGCCGGCGCATGATGGGCGGCCAGTCGAGCCACCTGCCCCTCAAGGTGAACTCCGGTGGCGTCATGCCGGTCATCTTTGCCAGCTCCATCCTGTCGGCGCCTCTGCTGTTCGGACAGGTTGACTGGGTGCAGAACAACCGCTTCATCCAGCCCATCATTCAGGCGCTGCAGCCGGGCTATCCCTGGTATGAGACGCTGTACGTCTTGGGCATCATCTTCTTCGCTTACTTTTACGTTTCCATCGTCATGAAGCCGGACGACATTGCCGATAACTTCCGCAAGTCGGGTTCGTTCATTCCCGGCATCCGGCCCGGCAAGCGTACCTCGGACTTCATCAACGACATTCTCACCCGCATCACGCTGGTGGGCGCACTGTACCTGATCGTCATCTCGCTGGTGCCCACGTTCCTGATCTCCGGCATCCGTTTTGACAAACTGTTCCTCATCGGCCGGTTCTTCGAGAGCCTGCCGAACTGGACGACGCACGGTTTGGGGGTCAACTTCTACTTCGGTGGCACTTCGTTGCTCATCGTCGTGGGTGTGGCCATGGACACCGTCAACCAGATCGAATCGCAGCTGATCATGCGCCACTATGACGGCTTTTCCCCGCGCTCCGGTCGTATCCGCGGAAGGAAAACCTGGTAATGTCATTGACGGCTACTGCTACAGAAAGTGACCGGGAGACGGAATTGAAAACCGTTCCCGGCCCGATTCTTTTGTTGGGTGCACCGGGTTCAGGTAAGGGAACCCAAGCCAAAGAGCTGGTGAAACTGTGGGGCATCCCGCAGATCTCCACCGGCGATCTGCTGCGCTCCAACGTGTCCCAGGGTACGGAACTGGGTAAAACTGCCAAGGAAATCATGCAGCGTGGAGAACTGGTTCCGGATACCCTGGTGAACGAGATGGTTGCGGTCCGACTGAAGCAGCCTGACACGGCGGCCGGCTACATGCTGGACGGGTTTCCACGCACGCTGCCGCAGGCGGCCTGGCTCGACGGACGTTTGGCCTCTCAGCCGCAGTGTTTGCCTGTGGTTGCTGTCAGCATCCATGTGGACTATAATCAGTTACTGCGCCGTATTACGGGGCGCAGGAACTGTCCTGTCTGCCAGACCATCTATAACATCTACAGCAAGCCGCCGAAGGTGAGTGGCTTCTGCGATGTTGAAGGGGCTGCGCTGGTCCAGCGAGCCGACGACACCGAGCAGGTTTTTGCGGAGCGCATGCGCGCTTATGAGGCACAAACCGCGCCGGTTGTTGAGCACTACCGGGCTTCGGGACGTTTCGCGGAAGTGGATGGAGACCGGCCGATCGCAGAAATTGCGGCCGGAATTGTTTCCGCCGTTGAGCGGTTGCGCAAGCAAGCGTAGCCGCAACGGCGAGTTTGTGCGTTTAGAGCAGTTGTCAGGGATCAGTTTTGAGTTGTGAGTCCGACGACGAAGAAACTGATCCCTGACAACTGAGAACTGAAAGCTGGTTAAGGTGGCAGTCGTACTCAAGTCGTCCGAGGAGATCGAGAAAATGCGTCGCGCGGGTAAAGTAGTCCGCGCGGTGTTGGAGAAGGTGCGCGGTCACGTGAAGCCGGGTGCCACGACTCTGGACCTTGATAGGGCGGCAGAAGCTGGGCTTGCCGAGTTTGGCGCTAAGGCCGCCTTTAAGGGATATCACGGCTATCCTGCTGTCCTCTGCACTTCAGTCAATAGTGAGGTAGTGCATGGGATCCCGTCCGCCAAGCGCGTTTTGAAAGAGGGGGATATCGTTTCCCTCGACTTCGGAGCGGTGGTGGATGGCTATTTTGGCGATTCGGCCATCACCGTGCCGGTGGGCGAGAAAATCGATCCGGACACGGCGCGCCTGCTGCGGGTGACGGAAGCGTCTTTGCGCTCCGGCATCGCCGCAGTGAAGCCTGGGGCGACCCTTGGCGACATCGGCGCGGCGGTGCAGGGCGTGGTTGAGGCCGAGGGATTTTCGGTCGTCAGAGATTTTGTAGGGCATGGCATCGGCGTCCATATGCACGAGGATCCGCAGGTGCCGAACTTTGGTGAAGCCGGCCGGGGCATGAAGCTGCGGGTGGGTATGGTGATCGCCATCGAGCCCATGGTGAATGCCGGCAAGGCCGATGTCCGGGTCTTGGGCGATGGCTGGACGGCCGTTACCGGCGACGGAAGCATGAGTGCTCATTTCGAGCACACGGTGGCGGTTACCGCGACCGGGGCAACGATCTTAACCGAGTAGAAATCCTCGGCGTTCGCATTCTCAGGGTTGGAGCTTCTCGAACCTTTAAGCTTCAAAGTTGGCGCTGCCATCAGGGAGCGGCAACCTGGGTCAAGGCTCGACAGGACCAGAAGCCCTGAAATTGCCATAACAAAGCCGGTTGCAAGTAAGCGTCCGGCAGAAGCGGGATACAGTTTGTCGAAGGAAGACGCGATTGAGGTCATGGCAACGGTCATTGAGACGTTGCCCAATGCCATGTTTAAGGTCAAGCTCGAGAACAATCACGAGGTGTTGACCCATGTCTCTGGAAGAATGCGCAAGAACTTCATCCGCATTTTGCCCGGTGACCGCGTGGCCGTGGAGTTGAGTCCCTACGACCTGAATCGTGGACGAATCGTCTACCGCTACAAATAAGCTTGAACCTGGGTGCCCCATCCTTGGCGCGCTCTTTGCGCCAAGGATGGGATCGCTCAAAGCAAATGAACCGCGGCCAGCTATGGATGCGCGGAGAAGGGCAGTAACCAATGAAGGTCCGTGCATCTGTAAAGAAGATTTGCGTGAAATGCAAGGTCATCAACCGCCGTGGGGTGGTTCGTGTGATCTGCGAGAACGCAAAGCACAAACAGCGCCAGGGCTAGTTGGAGCCTGGTCACAGCGGAAACCTCCATGGGAGTTGTCAGTTACCAGTTGTCAGTTTTCAGTTGAAACATGCGCCAGCAAGATAGGAACTGAAAACTGAAGACTGTGAACTGAGAACTCGGCAGGGGCTAGTTAGCCCGACAAGGCTTGCGATGAACCCCGGAGGCGTACCGTACCAACCCGTGCGAACCGGTTAAGGCCGGAGGCACACAACCAGAAGCAGCAAAGGAATCAGAATGGCACGTATTGCTGGCGTCGATCTGCCCCGCAACAAGCAGGCACGGATCGCGCTCACATACATCTTCGGGATCGGAGACCCCCGCGCCAAGAGGATCCTCACGAAGGCGAACGTAGATCCCTTCAAGAAGGTCCAGGATCTGGGCGAGGACGAGGTCAACCGCATCCGTCAGGTGATTGAGGACGAGGGTGAAGTCGAGGGCGATCTCCGCAAAGACGTCCAGATGCACATCAAGCGCCTCATCGACATCCAGAGCTATCGCGGCAACCGTCATCGCCGGTCGCTGCCGGTGCGCGGACAGCGTACCCACACCAACGCCCGCACCCGCAAGGGCCCGCGCAAGGGAACTGTGGCCGGCAAGAAGAAAGCGACGGGTAAAACCTAAATGGCGAAACCAGAGCAGAAACCCGGAGCCGGCAAGGCGGGCAAGAACAAGAAGTTCAAGAAACGCGAACGCAAGAATGTGCCGTTTGGCATTGCGCACATTCAGGCCACGTTCAACAACACCATCGTCACCATCACCGACCAGGTGGGCAACACGCTCAGTTGGAAGAGCTCGGGTTCGCTGGGTTTCCGCGGTTCGCGCAAGGGCACGCCGTTCGCGGCGCAGCAGGCGGCTTCAAACGCTGCCAGCATGGCGCGCGATCACGGTCTGCGCGCGGTCGATGTGCGGGTCTCCGGTCCGGGTTCGGGCCGCGAGTCGGCCATCCGCGCTTTGGCTGCCGCCGGCGTTGAAGTGCGCTCCATCCGCGATGTGACGCCGGTGCCGCACAACGGCTGCCGTCCGCCCAAGCGGAGAAGGGTGTAAAGACAGTTGTCAGTTGTCAGCTTTCAGTCGTCAGCCCGTCGGGCCGAGAACTGATCACTGACAACTGATCACTGACAACTGAATTGGGCCGGGACGAAATGCGCCTCAGACGCACGTAAACCGGCCGTCATCCGAAGTCAGGAGAAGAAATGGCTCGTTATACAGGAGCAGTCTGCCGCCTTTGCCGTCGCGAAGGCACCAAGCTTTTTTTGAAGGGCACCAAGTGCAACTCTGATCGCTGTCCCATCGAGAAGCGCAACTTCGCCCCCGGCATGCACGGCAAGGACCGCAAGGCCAAGATCGTGGGCTACGGCCTGCAGCTGCACGAGAAGCAGAAGGCCAAGCGCATGTACTTCACGCTCGAAGGCCAGTTCCGCGCATACTACGAAAAAGCCAACCGCGCTCAGGGCGTCACCGGCGAGTTGCTCATCCAGCAGCTGGAACGTCGTCTGGATAACGTGGCCTACCGGCTCGGTTTCGCCATTTCGCGCCGTCAGGCCCGCCAGGTGGTTCGTCACGGCCACGTGCAGGTCAATGGCCGCAAGGTCAACATTCCCTCCTACCAGGTGAACGTGGGCGACGAAATCGCCATTCGCGAAGGCGCCAAGAAGCTGATCATCGTGGAGCAGGGCGCGCAGTATGCTGCCCAGAACCCCGCGCCGGCATGGCTTGAGGCCAACTTTGAGAACTTCTCCGGCCGCGTGCTTTCGCTGCCGAAGCGCAAGGACGTGAACCTGCCCGTCAATGAGCAGTTGATCGTCGAACTGTACAGCAAGTAACAGCCACTAGCTCCTAGCTTCTAGCCTCTAGCTCATTCACGCGTGATCGAATGCACTTCGCTCACGTAAGAAAGAGCTAGAAGCTAGCGGCTAGAAGCTGAAAGCTGCATTTCAACCGAAGGAGAACTTGTGCGGCCGCCGCAAAATGCATCGCGACGTACATGCCGTGCGGGAAAAGAGACCAAGATATGCTTTGGAGAGGATTTCAAAAACCGAAGCGCCTGGCAGTCGATGCCGAGACGCTTACCGACATCTTTGGCAAGTTCAGCGCCCAGCCCTTTGAGCGCGGCTTTGGCACCACCATCGGCAACGCCCTTCGCCGTACCCTTCTCAGCTCCATCGAAGGCGCCGCGGTCACCGCGGTTCGCATCGAGGGTGTGCTTCACGAGTTCCAGTCGATCGGCGGTGTCGTCGAGGACGCAACCGACATCATTCTGAACCTCAAGCAGGTTCCCTTCAAACTCGCGGGCGAGGGTCCCAAGGCGCTGTATCTGCGCGCTGACCAGCCCGGCATCGTCACCTCCGGCATGATCGAAGCCGACGGCGACGTGGAGATCCTGGACAAGAACGTGTACATCGCCACCGTGTCCGAGGGCGGCAAGCTGGAGATGGAGATGCGCCTCAAGCGGGGCCGCGGCTACATCTCTGCCGACAAGAACTTCGATGCCGACCTGGGCCTGGGCTTTATTCCCGTGGATTCAGTCCACTCGCCGGTGCGCCGCGTCAACTACGTGGTTGAGGCAGCCCGTCTGGGACAGATCACCGACTACGACAAGCTGACGCTCGAAGTGTGGACCAACGGGGCCGTGCTGCCCGCCGATGCTGTGGGCCTGGCCGCCAAGCTGCTCAAGGACCACATGAGCATCTTCATCAACTTCGAAGAAGAGATTGAGAACGAGACGCGCGGCGAAGAAGGCCGCACTCTGCTGCGCAACGATAATCTCAACCGCTCCGTCGAAGAGCTGGAACTGTCGGTTCGCAGCTACAACTGCCTGAAAAACGCCAACATTCAAAGCATTGGTGAGCTGGTACAGAAGACCGAAGCCGAGATGCTCAAGACCAAGAACTTCGGCCGCAAGAGTCTGAACGAGATCAAGGAAATTCTTGCGCAGATGGGACTGTCGCTGGGCATGAAGATCGACGAAGCCGGCAACGCGGTTCCGGGCCCCACGAGCATTCCGCCGGCCACTGCTTTGGCCGCCAGCTACAACCGCTACGACGACGAAGACGAGCCGCTGGATTCGGTCGACCTCCAGTTGCCCACCGAGACCGAGAACTTCTAGTCAGTAGTCAGTAGTCAGTTATCAGTTGTCAGCGAGAAGCAGCGGGAAACGAACGGCTAACTTCACACTGAGAACTGATCACTGACCTCTGACCACTGAACACTGATTCGAAAGAGAGTTTCACCATGCGCCATCGCAATGCAGGATTCAAGCTCGGACGCAACACCAGCCACCGTCGCGCCCTGTTGCGCAACCTGGTCACGTCCGTCATCATTGAAGACCGCGTGGAGACGACCGTGGCCAAGGCCAAGGCTGTTCGTCCGCTGGTTGAAAAGATGATTACCCTGGGCAAGAAGGGCGATTTGCACTCGCGCCGTCAGGCCCTCAGCTTTCTCATGACCGATCAGTCCGTAGAGCGGCTGTTTGAAACCGTGGCGCCTCGTTACGGCGACCGCCAGGGCGGCTATCTGCGCATCGTCCGCACCGGCTTCCAGAAGGGCGACGGGGCTGAGAAGGCCTTCATCGAACTCCTGGGCGCCGAAAAGCAACTGGACGCCAAGCGCCAGAAGCGCGACGAAGTCAAGGCCAAGAAGCGCGCCGAGCTCGAGAAGCAGCTGGAAGAAACCAAGAAGGAAGACGCAAAGGGCGGCGAAGAGGCCGCGTAAGCGTCCTCTCTTTGACGGTTTCCTCCTTCGGCTGGAAGGCAAGCACGGGCGTCCGCAAACGCGGACGCCCGTGCTTTTTTATTGGAAATGCCCAGGTGAGATTGCTCTTGTGCGAGGGCACCGGGCCGGACCTGTTATCTTCTTCATGAACAAGCGAAATCGGGTGCTCTGATTCGTGTCTGGTTCGATGTTTCCATGACAACTTGACGGTACCCGACGCAATATTTTTTATCTTACCGCCACCAATAGGAGAGCGTGCCGATCATGGCAAAACGGCCTGTAGAACCCTTACCTGCTCGCCCTGAGCATTGCTTCGTGAAGGAACTCCCAGGCGAGAACCCTCCCTCCTTCTCCGCGCTCGTGGACCTTTATGAACTGGCAACCAGGTTGTTTGAGCTGCGCCCCTGGAAATTGCTCCACGAAGGTGAATTGACCCTGGTGCGGAATAGTGCCAGCGGCGACATCTGTTACTGCTCCGTGATGGGCTCATTGGGAGAGGTCATTGCCATGCACGCCTACATTGGGCAGGAGAGTTTTCGGCTGTACCACAGAATTGCGGCCGAGGAACTCGCTGATCCAGGCGAGTTCTTTGCCACGCAACGCAGTGTATACGTGGAGTTTGTGCCCAGGAAAGACCTGGAGCGACAGGATCGCGACTTGCTCGCCTGGCTCGGTCATCCGCAGACAAGAGGCATGGCCTCACCTATCTTTCGGGCTATCAGGCCCGGCTTTTTCCCTTGGTTCGTCAACGCGGAAGAGGCACAGATCCTGGCCGAGTGTATTCAGGCCACAATCGTGGTCAGCACTGCGGTTGTTGAGCACGAGACCGCGGATTTCTGGGATGGAGCCGACAGGTATCCCATGGTCTCGCGCGTGGAAGGGCAACAGCGGCGTTATCAAATCGATGTCGTCGAAGCGAAGGTTCCAGACGAGCCTCCCGTGGTCCCTGTTCAGTTCGCCACAGACATGCTCGCTCAAGTGCGCAGAAAAGACTATCCCGTGCGTGGGGTGATGGAGCTCGATTACATCTTCAGTGGCACGCCGATTGGAAAAAAGAACGAACGGATGGCCTCCTCCTGCGTTGCGCTGGCTGTCGATGCAGCCAGTGGATTCCTATATTCGCCCGAAGTGACACAATCCAACGCAGAGGCTGGCGAGGCGTTGGCCAAGGTGTTCCTGAAGGCAGTTCAGGCGAACCGCGCACTGCCGAGGGAGGTTCGAGTACGGACTCAAAGGTTGAAGAACGCCATTGCTCCCTTGATGGAGTCATTTGGCGTTGAGGTTCGGTCCTCATCAAAGCTCTTCGCCGCTGATGAGGCTCGTTCGGCGCTGATCGGCTTTTTAGGCGAAGAGCGCTGACGGCACATCAACACGGACGACGCCGGTATTGCCTTATGCCGCGCGAGCCAGCCGTTTGGGTCTGGCGATTCGCATGAATAGGTACATGAGCACTTGCAGTGTGAAGGCGCCGCAACAGTCCAGCAGCACGTCTGAGAGGGCCCCGGTTCGGTTGGGCAGGAACGACTGGTGGAATTCATCGGCGCTGGCGATCGCCGCAGTCCCCAAGAGCGCCAGAAGGGCGTCCGGCACGAAGCGCGAATGAGACAGCGTCATCCACCAGGCACGCAGCCAGGCAAGGCCGATCAGCCCGTAGCCGATAAAGTGGCCGGTCTTGCGGATGTAGTGATGGATATCTTCCCAACGGCCGTTGCTGACCGAGCCAAAGAGCGATTCATAGATCGCCCGCAGCGGGCCGCTGGTGTGGTCGGCTCCGAGGAGTTCTGTTGACTCCAGGGCGATCACCGCGATTCCAAGCAGTACCGGTCCCCATGTCTTTACCCAGAACCAGGCGCCTCGTGCGCTATTCGACATGGTAGTTGGGCGCCTCGCGGGTGATGATCACGTCGTGCACATGGCTCTCGCGCAGACCCGCACCGGAGATGCGCACAAACTGGGCGTTCTCCTGCAGTTCCTTGATGGTTGTGCAGCCCAGATAACCCATGCCGGACCGCAACCCGCCCACGAGCTGGTAGACCATTGACTCGAGCGGCCCGCGGTAGGGGACGCGCCCTTCGATGCCCTCGGGAACGAACTTGGCCAGGCGATTCTGGCTGGCTCGCTCGCGCTGCACCACGCCCTCGGTGCCAAGATCGGCGTTGGCCATGTCCTCGGTGCTCTGGAAGTAGCGCTCGCCCGACCCCTGGCTCATGGCCGTGAGCGAGCCCATGCCGCGATAGCTCTTGAAGCTGCGCCCCTGGTAAAGAATGGTTTCGCCCGGGCTCTCGTCCACGCCCGCAAAAAGCGAGCCAATCATTACTGAACTTGCGCCGGCGGCAATGGCCTTGGTGATCTCGCCGGAGTACTTGATGCCTCCGTCGGCGATGATCGGAATATCACGCTCGCGGGCCGCGCGATACGACTCGGCGATAGCTGTGATCTGCGGCATGCCCGCGCCGGTGACCATGCGCGTGGTGCAGATGGAGCCTGGACCGATGCCTACCTTGATGGCGTCTGCGCCGGCGTCAATCAGCGCCATTGCACCTTCGTAGGTGGCCACGTTGCCGGCCAGCAAGCCTACGCCGGGGAACCGCTTCTTGACTTCGCGCACAGCTTCAAGCACTCGCGAGGAGTGCCCGTGCGCGGAGTCGATGGCGAGCACGTCGGCGCGCGCCTTTACCAGCTCCGCGGCGCGCTCAAGAAAGTCGCCCGTGGCGCCGATGGCTCCGCCCACGCGCAGACGGCCTTTTTCATCCTTGCTGGCGCTGGGGTATTTCAGCTTCTTCTGGATGTCCTTGACCGTGATCAGGCCCTTCAGGTTGTACTGATCGTCGACCACCAGCAACTTCTCCACCCGGTGCTCGTGGAGGATCAGTTCGGCCTCTTCAAGCGTCGTGCCCACGGGGACCGTGATCAGGTTTTCCTTGGTCATCACCTCGCCGACGGGAATGTCGGTGCGGGTTTCAAAGCGCAGATCGCGATTGGTGAGGATTCCGACCAGCCGCTTGCCCTGCGTCACCGGAACGCCGGAGATCTTGTACCGCCGCATCACTTCGAGCGCATCGCCGATCATCTGGTCGGGCCCGATGGTCACCGGGTCCACGATCATGCCGCTCTCAGAGCGCTTCACTTTGTCGATTTCGCCCGCCTGGTCGGCAATGTTCAGATTGCGGTGCACAATGCCGATGCCACCCTGCTGCGCCATGGCGATGGCCATGCGCGATTCGGTCACCGTGTCCATGGCCGACGAGAGCAGCGGGGTATTCAGCGTAATGTCGCGGGTCAGCTGGGTTTGCGTGCTCACCTGCGTGGGCACTACGTCGCTGTAGGCGGGCACCAGCAGCACATCGTCGAAGGTAAGGGCTTCCGGGAGGATTTTGGATAGCATAATACTTTGACGCGCCGCCAGAGCCAGGGATTCGAGTCACTGGTGCGGCCGGCGCTTTTGTCTATTGTAGCGGAGGGGGCAGGGGCGCGTTGGGCGAAAGCGAAGTTGCGACCTGACGAGGCTCGTGCGGGTCGCGTTCATAGTCGGAACTCAAAGCTGGATCATACGGATCGCTGTCGTGTTTGCCGACCGATTTGGGTTTACACCCATGGTTGCTGAAGCTGTCGCAGAGTCCCGTAGGTTGATTGGTGAGCGGAGTTTAGGCGGCATGCACGACGCTCCAACCCTGGAATTGTCGACATTCCAGGCACGGGGCAACTTCCCCATGAGTGGATACGACCCCATGACAACATTCGATCTGGCCACTCGATGAATTACTGTTGAAAATGCGAAGGAGACACAGAGATGAAATCGACGGGCCGGAGAGATTTTCTGAAACAGGCTGGGTGGATGGGATCGGTTGCCATGATGACCGGGTTGTCGCAGGGCGCACTCGCATCGGGCGCGGGACTCGGACCTGTAATCGAAGATGCCGTGTTCCCTGCGCAGCCTGAAGCAGCACCCACGCACCACATCAAGTTCGCTGTTTGCGGAATGAGCCACGATCACATCTATGGCATGCTCCTCGCCATTCAGCGTGGCGGGGGCGAACTGGTTGCGGCCTGGGGCGGGGAAGAAGACAAAGTCGCCACCTTCACCAAGCGGCTTCCGAACGTCAAAATCGTGAAGACCCAGGACGAGATCCTCAACGACCCTTCGGTGCAACTTGTCCTCAGCTCGCAGATCGCTAACGAGCGCGCCCCTCTCGGCGTGCGTGTGATGAGGCATGGCAAGGACTACCTCTCAGACAAGCCGGGCATCACGACCCTCGAGCAGTTGGCAGAGGTACGAAAGACGATCGCTGAATCAAAGCGAATTTACGGCATCATGTACAGCGAACGGCTTGAGGTGCGCGCCGCCGTCTATGCGGGAGAACTCATCCAGCAAGGCGCAATCGGTAAAGTAATCCAGACCATTAACATCGCGCCTCACCAGATCATGCAAGGGAAGGGCGACGCGGGCGGCGGATCTTCGCGCCCCGAGTGGTTCTGGAACCCTGACCAGTATGGCGGCATCCTCTGCGATATCGGTTCGCACCAGGTAGATCAATTCCTGTTCTACACAGGATCGAAACAGGCAGAAGTGGTGGAGTCGCAGATCGCGAACGTGCGCCATCCGGATCGTCCGCGCTTTCAGGATTTCGGCGATATGGTGTTGCGAGGCGACCGCGGCCTGGGCTATGTGCGGCTCGACTGGTTCACCCCCGACGGCTTGGGAACGTGGGGAGATGGACGGCTCTTCATCCTGGGCACGGATGGTTATATCGAAGTTCGTAAATACACCGACGTGACAGTCAAGAAGCAGGGTAACAATCTCTTCCTCGTAGATAACAAGCAGGCGCGGTATATCGACTGCAGTAACATGCCGCTTCCGTTTGGGCCGCAGTTTGTAGGCGATGTTGTGAACCGCACGCATGTTGCGCAGGATCAGGCCGAATGCCTACTGGCGGCGGAACTGGTCATCAAGGCGCAGCGCAGCGCCAAAGTCGTAACCCTGAAAGACTAACCGAAGAAACGATAAGAAACGCCCGGAGCACAAGCGTCTCACTCCGCGGGTTTCTTATATGCTGTCGTGAGGGAGATAGCAAGATGGAAATGACGCGTCGCGATATGATGGTCGGCTTGTTGGCAATGCCGAGCGCTCTCACCGTCTCCGCCATGGCGGCGGACGATCAACATATCATGGGCCCCACCGTCTTCGACTGGAATGAAATGAAGCCCGTCAAGACGGCAACAGGGGAAGTGAGGTCACTATGCAAGAGCCCCACCGCCACGGTTGACCAGCTTGAAATGCACGTCACGACGTTGAACCCCGGTCAGAGCCCCCATCCGCCACATCGACACGTGAATGAAGAGCTGATCATCATGCGCGAGGGCGAATGCGAGACGCTCTCAAACGGCAAATGGGTCAAGGTCTCACCAGGCTCCGTCGTCTTCAATGCATCCAACAGCCTTCACGGATTCCGCAACATCGGGACGACGTCTGCGGTGTATCACGTCATCAACTGGAGCCCAAACAAGGAACTGGCCGCGAAGAAGTAATACCTTCGCTCGCCCTCCGTTCGCATCTCAGACCACCAGAACCTCAATGTTCTGCCGCGAAAAGGATTCCAGCACCTCGGGTGAGATTCCGCCGTCGGTAATCAGCAGGTCGATTCGATTTGCGGGGCAGATCATTGCTGGACTGCAGTGACCGGCTTTGCTCGAATCCGCCACCACCACCACCTGCTTTGCCTGGCGCACCATGGCCCGTACCACGGCCGCCTCCTCCGGTTCAATAATCGAAGCTCCCTGCACCGCGTCAACTCCACAAACACCGATAAACACGCGATGCATTGAGAACGCGCTCAACGACTCCACCGCAGTGGGTCCAACCAGGGAGAAGGCTCCGGGCCATCGCAGTGATCCGCCTGTCAGAATCGTATTCAGCGTGCAGTTGGAACTCAATTCCATGCTGATGTTCACCGCGTTGCTCACAACCGTAAGGCGCTTGCGATGTTTCAGCAAGTGCGCAATCTGCGCCGTCGTCGTTCCCGCGCTGAATCCGATGGTCTCGCCCTCGCCAATCAAGTCCGCGGCCGCCGCGGCAATGCGACGCTTCTCTTTTGCGAACCTATCCTCGCGCGTTTCAAAGGAAGCATCGAAGCGAAACGGCTCATACACCGCCTGATCGGCCAGCATCGCTCCGCCATGGGTCCGATGCACAAGCCCACGCGTTTCCAGACGCACCAAGTCCCGTCGAACACTGGCTGGAGAAGTGCCGACAGTCGTTGTCAACTCTTCCACTGAGGTCTTGCCGTGGCTTAGCAGAAGCCGAAGAATCTGGTTCGCACGTTCGTCCGTTTTCGATGACATGGCAAAAAGAAGGGTGCGCCTTCGCTTTCTAAATGTGGGTCTGCACCATTGTACGCAACTCCCCGCGCCCTGGGCTCTTCTGCAGTCTGTCCAGAGCGTGTCGAAGAGCGCGAACGTCCTCCTCCAACAACTGGTAACGGACAAACTCCGCATTCCTGGGTGTGCCCATGCTCACGCCGTCTTTCTGAAAGGTGACCGGACTCATCACCCGCCTTCGGAGAGATGCGTGAAATTCCTTCACACCGGACGTGCGGGCTACCTTCACCGCCGAATGCGCGTCAATTCCACTGCCCGCCATAATCCCTATCTTGTTATCGACGAGCTTCACCATCTGTGCAATCTGTTCCGCCCCCATCAGCGCAGTCTGCTTGCCTCCTGAGGTAAGCACCCGATGGGCGCCGGTGCCGAGTATGTCTTCACATGCCCTTGTGGTATCGGGAGTCATATCGACCGCCCGATGAAAGGTCACCTGCATCGGAGAAGCCAATCTCACCAGCATCTCCGTGCGCGGAACATCCACCTCCCCATCGGCCGTGAGAAGACCGAGCACCACTCCGTCTGCGCCCAGCCGTTTTGCTTCCGCAATGTCCGCAGCCATCAACTCAAACTCGCTCTCTGTATAAAACGAGTCTCCACCACGGGGACGAATCATCACATGCAGACCAAGGTCGACTCGCGCGCGTACAGCCTGGATGAGGCCGGAGCTTGGGGTGATCCCGCCCTCCAACAGATCGCTGCACAACTCCACCCGGTCTGCTCCTCCCTTCGCCGCAATTGCCGCTGAATCCAGGGAGTCCACGCATATCTCAAGAACCATGATGCCTAATTCCATTCCTGTCCACCTCCGGATCCATCGCCGACATCACTCGCTGCAAGAAATCCGGGAGTGAGGAGCAAACTGCGCCAACCCGACTTGCCAGAACAATCACGACAGTCAGCCCGCTTTAGAAGCTGTACCGTGCGGAGAATTGCAGGTGGCGCTCAGTCGACCGGGTGCCCTGAAGAGAAACATTGCCGAAGTTGGAATCGTTAATGTTCGTATCCGGATTGCCGTAACTCACAATGTTAAATGCGTTGAATGCGTCGAAACGGAATCCGACCGATTGCGATTCTGTAATGTGGAAGTCCTTGAAGGCCGACATATCCACATTCAGGTAGCCTGGGCCGCGCACAGCGCCGTTGCTTTCGGTCCCAAACGCATTGGGAGCCGGCACTCCGAATGCACATGTGCCATTGTCCACCCCCGCGGTAGTGCAGGGAATTGCCGACTGATCCGTTCCGAACCAGTTTGCATTGCTGCGCCCACTTACCTTCAGCTTGCGGTATTGGTTCACCCTGAAAACCCCCGATATGCTTTGAGAATTATTATTGGGGCCCGTAATGGTCTCTGGGAATCCCGAATACGCGACCGCAGCGGTCGAGAGCTTCCAGCCGCCGATCAACTCATCGGCTATGCGATTTACCCCGGACAAATATTCCTTTCCGCGTCCCACAGGCAGTGCGTAGACTCCTGTGCCGGAGAGGTTATGCCGCACGTCGTATCCGGCAGGACCATAGTCCGCGGCGCTGTTGTAGTAGTCCTGAAAGGCGCCGCTGAAGCCATTCACATTCAACCCATAGTTACCCAGGCTGTTGGTCATCGCTCTGCCATAGGTGTAGTTCAGCGTGAATTCCAGGCCATGGTTCAGGCGCTGGCGCAGCACAGCCTGCAGCGCGTTGTAGTTCATCATGGCGCGCGATTCGGTAATCAGCAGAAAGCTTGGGCCAATCCCAAGCGCAGAGTCGATCCCGTTCACGCCAATGTACTGGTTGTTGTAGTACGGGGCTGAAGTCGGATCAGCGTTATTTCTGGGAGCGTTGACGTTGCCGTAGTCTTCAATATGCTGGCCCTGCTCCCCAATGTAGCCCACTTGCAGCGATGCCGTTTGAGTCAGCGCATATTGCATCGTCAGGTTCCACTCCTGCACATACGCGGGCTGAATATTCTGCGGATACACGCTGAAATACGATGAGCCGCTGTAGCTGGTTGTTCCGCCGGTAAAGCCCTGCTCCGCAGTGCGCGGCGTGGTGATGGCGCCCGGCGCGGGAGAGTTGATCGATATGTTGACCGCCTGAATGAAAGGCGTGATGGCTGTCAGTCGCTGGTTAAACGAGTTGCCTTCATAGAAGCTGGTTGCACCATAGCCGCCGCGGATTACAAACCGGTCTGTGGCCTGATAGGCAAATCCGATGCGCGGCACAATTTGCCGGTAATTCGGCTGGTAACATCCCCGCGTTTTGCAAACCCCGGCTCCCGGCGGAGCGCCCGTGGGAACATGATCGGCATATTGAATCTGCCCCGTCGCCAAATCGATATTTCCGGTCCTGTTGTCCTGTTCCACCCACGGTTGGTCGTACTCATAACGAAGGCCGATGGTCAGCGTCAGATTCGGAAGCACTTTGTAGTTATCCTGCACAAAACCTGCCGCGCGCCATTGGCGCTGTCCCACGTTCACGCTGCCCAAAGTCACCCCTACGGACTGCACGCGATCGAGTAAAAAATCCGCCGCGCCATATCCGCCCGCATTCTCTGCGGAGGGATTGGCGGTGAAAGCGCCCGTGTAGTTCTCCGAGCCCAGGTAGCCATCGTTGTTGCCGGTGGGATAGTTGTTCTGGTAACGGATCGCCTGCGCGCCCATGCTCAGGTAGTGCAGGCCACGCTGCAAGGTCAGGTTGTCGGCGTAGCTGTAGGTGTTGTCGATCACGCCACCGTTGTATGCCGAAGTGCCCACACCGCTGATGCCGTTGTTGATGTTCTGGTTTGTGAAGCCGACATATTTCTGATTGGGAAAGTTGATTCCAACCTTGGCATTGCCACCCGTTCCGAAAGCTCCGGTCGGGTCTTGTGGAAAGCCTTGATTCCAATCCGTGCGCGTAAAGCCGATACGCGCGGAATTGACCAGCGCCGGTGAGAAGGTGTGCACCCAGTTGCCGCCCACAATCCACGTGGGATAAAGATTGATTCCCGGGAATGAGACGGCCAGCACCGGTGTTGAACCGTCATACGCCGTGGACATGGAATAAAACGCGGTGATCTTGTCCATCGCACCGGGATCGTATTCCAGCTTTGCGTCGCCCTGATTGTTGGCCTTGTAACTGCGCGACGGAGCCTTGTAGTTGTTCTGCGCGATTCCGTCCACAGGCGCCGCGTTAGGCGTCGGGTAATATTTCTGGTTCGCAAAGAGATATTTGGCCACCGGGTTATTAATCGGAACACCCTGGTTGTTCTTGTAAGGCGCGAAGTTGTTCAGCGGGTCATACAGTTGGATCGGATTGCTTCCGGTGAGCAGAACCGAGAAGTCGCCCCCCCGCATGGCTTCCGTCATCACGCTTGCGAAGCCCGTTCCTCCCTGGTGCCACCGCGATCCCAGGTAATCTGCAAAGAAAAACAGTTTGTTATGCAGGATGGGCCCGCCAATGGTGCCCCCGAATTGCGCAAACGAAAATGGGTTGACGGGGGTGGCCGGTGTAGTTGCGGTCTTCGACAGACCATTCGAATATGAGTTCGCGTCATACCTGTAATCCTGCACGAAGCCGTAGGCGGAGCCGTGCAAGTGATTCGTCCCGCTCTTCAGCACGCTCACCACGGCGGCGCCATTCACGTTGCCGTAGTCGGCCGGAGAATCCGCCGTAATCACCTGCACCTCTTGCAGAGCCTCCGGTGCGGGGCTGTACGAAATCAGGTTGTTGTACGTCTCGTTCATGTCGATGCCGTCGAGCGTGTAGTTGTTCGCCTGGGCACGATTCCCGTTCATACTGGGCGTATCTGTGTTGTAGGTGCTGCGTTCGAAGCTCGTGGTTCCGGATGTGCCCCCGGTATCGACTGCGCCCGGCACATACAAAGTGAGAGCGGAAAAGTCGAGCCCGTTCAACGGGAAATTCTGGATCGTATTGGAAGTAAACGTACTGTCCAGCGTGGCGTTGTCCGTGTTCAGGATCGGTGCCGCTGCTGACACGTTCACAGTCGTTGACGCGTTGCCCACCGTCAACTTCACATTGAAGGTCGGCGTCTGCAAAACCTCCAGTGTGAAAGGCGGAATGGTTGCAGTAGTGAATCCGTTCGCCTTCACCGTCACCTGGTAGTGGCCGATGGGCAGAAACTCGATCCGGTAGAGGCCCGTCGAATTGGTGGTCGTAGGCGTATCCACGCCGGTGTCCAGGTTGCGGGCCACCACGCTGGCCCCAGCAACTGAGGCTCCGCTGGGATCGGTGACTTCACCCGTCACCGCTCCGGTGACCGTCTGCGCATGGACCGCCGACACGCTGAAAACCAGGACAAATACCAGCCAGGAAAGATGATTCAGAATCAATCGACGCATGGAAGGTTCCTTTGCTACGGGTTTTTGGGGGAAATCTGATCAGGACGTCAACGCACCGCGGAACTTCGAGTGGGTTGAAAAGCCGGTTTCCTACGTGACAAACACGTTAAAACAAAATGATCGAAATATCCACAAAAATGATCGAAGCCGTCACTTTTTTGGTTGAGTTAGTCATTCTAGTGTGGCTCTCAGGCCTAAATGCTCTGCTAAAGTTGTCGAATTCACGCGATTTTTCCAGATTCTCCCGAAAACCGTGTGCCTCGAGGCACACGGTTTCGTCCCTCAGAGCTCCAAGTGACGCGCACGCGGTGTGCTTCCGGACGCACCATGCGACAGAAAAACTCGGCAGTCTGTAGGGCACGACTTTGTTCGGCCGCAAATGCCTCAAAATAAAGGGCGGTCCTCAGCCTCTGCGGGGTTGGGCTTGGCTAGATACGCTTCCCACCCGGCATTTTTCCTTGGCGCGCTCGCCACAGCGCTCCCCGCGGCGGATCGGCCGGCGTCTGTTCAAAAATGATCGCGGCGTAGCGCTCACGCAGTGCGCGTTCCATGGCCCGCCGAACCGGCGCCACACGCGCAAGAATGCTGCCCGCCACCGCCAACACCGGCAGCTCAAAAGGCATCCCGCGATTCGCTTCCAAGTCTCGCAAGCGCTCAACGAGCAGACCGGCAAGGTAGGCCAGATCTGCGCCACCCTGCTCCAGCACCTCCTGCGCCACCTTGTCGCCCTGTGCCGCGCAGTCGGCCACCAGGGGCGCAACCCGCGAGAAATCGGGCGCCGGATTGGCGTTGGCCTGCTCGATCAATTCGCCAATTGTTCCGAGATTCCAGCAGTTCATCACTGCGTCAAGCAGGCGCGAGGGGCGCTGCTGATCGATTGCCAGAAAGCCGCGCCGAAGTCCTTCCCGGCCCAGAAACTGCGCAGAACCCTGATCCGCCATGGCCGGTCCCCACCCCCCTGCGGTCACAATCGCTCCGCCGGCAGATCGCGCGGCAACATTCGACCCAGTTCCCGCCAGAACCAGCACGCCGCGACCTCCTGAAAAAACCGAGTCCAGGGCAACTTCCACGTCGCCCACCACGATCAATTCGCCGCTGACCTCTCCGTCGAACGCCTGCCGCAGCCAATCCACCACCAGCGGAACCGTTTCGCCCGACGTGCCGATGCAGCAGCGCTCAATCGACTGCATCGATACGCCGCTCGCCGCCGTCAGCCCGCGCAATCCCTCCTCGAGATTCGCCTTCGCGGTTTGTGCATCGGTTCGCAGTCGCTGCAATGTGCCCGTACGCACACGCGCGAGTTCCCGCGTTTCATCTCCCACCACAAACTCAGTCTTCGTGCCCCCCGCGTCGATTCCGAGGAAATATGCCATCTTTCACCCATGTCGTTTATTGCACCCGGTCACACCGGTGCCACTTTACCGCAATGCTACTGTAGCGCGCTAAAATCGTGAGCGCCGGCGTTCACAGTGGAGGATTCGACACGTGATCTTCATCAAGTCCCTGCGCCTTCGCAGATCTCGCATCTGTCTGCAAGGTTCTGTCGCACAAAAATTCACCGTCATTGCGGCGATCCTCGTCATTTCGCTGACGCAAGCTCTTGTTGCCCAGCAAGACGTGCCTTCGACGGCTCCCATGACGCCCAGTCAAAAGGCAGAGATGGCCAAACGCGTTCGTCAGGAATTTCTCCACGCGTGGAACGGCTACCGCAAATATGCCTGGGGGCACGATGCCCTCAAACCTTTGAGCCATCGGCCTATCGATTGGTACAGCCACTCTTTGCTGATGACCCCGGTAGACGGCTTGGACACGATGATCCTCATGGGGCTCAAGCCGCAGGCTGAGGAAGCGCGCAAACTCATCGACACCCAGCTCAATTTCGATCAGGACATGTACGTCAAGAGCTTTGAAATCGACATTCGCATGCTGGGTGGACTGCTCTCCGCATATCAACTAACCGGCGACAAACACCTTCTGGAACTGGCCGACGACCTCGGACGCCGCATGATGCCGATCTTCGATTCCCCCACTGGCATGCCCTACGAATACGTGAACCTCCACACGGGCGCAGTCCGCGGCCCCAACAGCAATCCAGCCGAGATTGGAAGCCTGTTGATCGAATACGGCATGCTGTCGCGGCTCACCGGCAAACCAATCTACTATGACCGCGCCAAACGAGCCGTGACCGCGCTCTACCAGCGCCAGTCATCCATCGGCTTGGTGGGCCTTGGCATCAATGTCGAGACCGGCCAGTGGACGGATAGCACAGCGGGCATCAATGGCGGAATCGATTCGTACTATGAGTATCTGCTGAAGGCCGCCATCCTCTTTGGCGATAGAGATTGTGCGCGCATGTGGGAGCAGAGTCTTGCCGCCATTAACAGGTACCTGGCCGATCAACGTCCCGACGGCCTGTGGTACGGTCAGGCAGATATGAACACAGGCGCACGCGCCACCACAATCTACGGCGCACTCGACGCATTTTTTCCGGCTGTTCTTGCGCTCTCCGGCGATACGGATCGCGCCAGGGCACTGCAAGATTCCAGTTATCGGATGTGGAACTTCGCGGGTGTAGAGCCGGACGGTTTCGACTACGCAAAGCTGCGCATCACCGATGCCCACTATCCGTTGCGTCCGGAGATAATTGAGTCTGCATACTACCTTTACCATGGGACCCACGATCCAAAATATCTTGCTATGGGAAAAACCTTCATGGATTCGCTGGAGAAGTATTGCCGCACTCCATATGGCTTTGCCTCCCTTGAAGACGTGCAGACCAAAAAGCAAGCCGATGACATGGAAAGCTTCTTTTTTGCTGAAACCATGAAGTATCTCTACCTGCTGTTTGCACCTCCCGATGCTCTGGAGTTTGATTCAATCGTTTTCAATACTGAAGCTCATCCGATGCGGCGCAGCGTCGGCCTGCGGGGTCAAACGGCCGTCGGGGAGAAGCCTACTCCCAATTCGTCCGCAAAATAACGCATGATACCGGGCCACCGAACTCAGTCCAGCGACGCGGTCAGCAGCGCCGGACGATCAGCAGCCAGCTTCAACATCAATTCGCCAAACAGTGTGTTTGCCCATGCAAACCATGGCCGCGTGAATTTTTCTGGATCATTCTTCTGAAAGGATTCATGCATGAATCCTGTTCCCGCGGTGGTGTCTCGCAGCCAGCGCAGGCACTGGCGAATCTCTTTGTCGCTGGATGATGTGAAGGCGCGAAACATGATCGACATCGGCCAGATTGCATCCAGGCCTTCATGTGGGCCGCCGATGCCCTCTGCTGCCGAGCCGCGAAAGAAATACGGATTTTCTTTGCTGAGACTGAAGCTGCGAGTCCGCTGATAAACCGGATCGTTCACGGGGCAGGTGCCGAGGTAAGCCAGAGACAGCAGCCCGGGCGCATTGGCGTCGTCCATCAGCAGGCTGTTGCCGTAACCGTCTACCTCATAGGCCCACATCAAACCGAACCGCGGATGCTGTACGCGGCCGTGCTGCTCAAGCGCCTGCGACACCTCCGCTGCAAGCGCAGAGGCTCGCGTCGCCAGCCCCGTATCCTGCGCGGCATGGGTAGCCAGTTCCGCCAACTGGTCCAGCGCCTTGACGGCAAACAGATTAGCCGGCACAAACAGCGGATAGATACACGCATCGTCCGACGGGCGAAACATGCTGAAGATCATTCCGTTGGGCCGAGCCGGATTTCCAAATCCTGAAAGCGCCACAGTGTCATAGGGAACAGCGCTCTCCCGCTGAAAGCTGTAAGGGCCCTGCACAACCTGGCGCTGCTGTTCGCGGAAGGTGCGAAGGACGGCCTCGGCCGCAGCTCTCCATTGAGTGTCGAACGGTCCCGCATCGCCGGTGGCTTTCCAATATCCGTGCGCGAGCCGGATCGGATAGCAGAGCGAGTCGATCTCCCATTTGCGCTCGGCCACGCCTGCGTGGTGCTCCGTTTTGTCGTTCACAGCCCATGACAGCGGCGGATCCGTGGGATTGCGCGTGAACGCATTGGCGTATGGATCGATCAGGATCATGCGCGTCTGGCGCCGGATCACGCCCTCGATGAGCGCTTTCAAACGCGAATCCTGCCGCACAAAAGCGAGATAGGGCCAGACCTGTGCCGAAGAATCGCGAAGCCACATGGCATCAATATCGCCGGTAACCACGTAAGTATCCGGTTGCCCCTCAAACGTGCCTGGAAATACCGTTGTGTCGATCGTATTCGGAAGGCAATTTTCCGCGAGGATGCGCAGCGCCGGATCGGCCACCTGGCGCTGCAAAGCGGAGATGGCAGATTCAATGGCTTGCGAAGAAAAGTGTCGATCCGCAGCGGCCGGTCTGGCATGCGGTAACTCCGACGCCTTGGTTGGAGCCGCAAACGCATGCCGCGCTCTTGCTTGCATCAGGGTCCATGCCGCCGCACCTTCAAGAAATTCACGCCGAGTTGGCGAGTATGCAGTCATCCCAGAACCGTCCTTGATCAATCAAGTGAGCCATCAGCGCCGCTGTGCGCACGCGAATTGGCTCAGCAGCATTCTTACTCACGGCGCCGCTCGCGGTCTCCGGCCGATTTTAAAAGCTTACCTCTTGAGGGCGTTCCATCGCCCTTGCCCAGGCACATGGAAAGGAATTGCTACAGGGCGAAGCTGGCTGCGGCATCCGAGCAGCCAAATGAAAGTGTTCCTCTCCCCGTGTTACATTGGGCGGCATCTCTTGCAAGGCCGAAAGGAAACCCATCCCATGACAGCAGCTACTTCCCCCGGAGTGCGGCGGTTGGCCAGGTGACTTCAGAGCCGGTGAAGCGCGTCGCACTGGAGCCCTACCCTGTCAGTCCTTACCTTTGGCACGCCATTGTTGAGACGCCCGGCTTCTACCAGACAGCCGAGATCGACACGCGCACCGGCTCCATCGACAGCGACCCGCAACGGGATGTTCTGTTCAAACCCACCGACACGCCCACTCGCGCGCCTGAACATCCGCTCCACGGTCTTGCCCATGGCGTCCACATACACCCAGTTCACGACCGGGCGCCGGCCTGAGTCGATCACCGATTGCAGCAGATCCCTGCCCTTTTCGTAGCCGTCCAGAATCGCTTCGATCTTGAGCCCAACATGAGCGCCAGTGTCGGATTCGGTGTTGTTCGACGTCTTCCCGCTGCCCGGCGAGGCATCGGGGACTCCTGTGCTGCCGGCTGACTTCCGCGGCCGGCGGTGTTTTTAGATAGACGTGCAACGAAGGCAATGGGCGCAATTGATTTTGCTTCGGTCAATGTGATTTTAAGGCGGTTGTCACCGGGCATCGCGATTGTTCATGTGGACAATCGCCCTGTGCGGAGTCTATCGCGCTTCTCGTCCAGGGGAAAACGTCGTGCTCGATCATGGTTGAGCACAAACCGACCATGGACGCAGTATGCTCCCATTTTGCGCAATCGCAAAGCTTAGCCGCGAAGCCGTTCCGTTATTTCTGCACGAAGAACTCTGACATCGAAGGCGCCTGGGCCGCCGCACCGGGAGGACTCGCTAAACCAAGTGCGTCCATAACAGTGCGCAGCATGCTCTCATGCTGAAATACCGTACTCGATGTTTGACGAAAGCCGGCTTTCACAATCGGTCCCCACAGGACAGGGGCAACATGACCGCCGCCATGAGCGGTATCGCTGGTGGCCGCTTCATCGAAGTCCACAATCAGAACGCCGTCCCCTCCCGGCGCAAATGCCTGGTAAGTCGACAAAGGAGTTACGACACTCGTCTGCAACCATGAGTCTGCCTGCTGAGGCGTTCCATTGTGCGCATCGTCGTCGATATCTGGAACAATAAAGGAGAATTCGGGCAACGTCTTGTTGGCCAGGTCAGCAGCGAACTGTGAAAACGGCCAGATGCATTGATTCGCCACCTGCGAGTTTCCGGCCACGTCAGAGAGCATGGCAAACGGATTGTGCCTGATCATGTACAGCCCGGTGTTTCCGCCAACGTATCCGCGCTGTATTCCTTCTGCATAGATTTTGAACGTGACGCCGGAACTCAGCATGTGCCTGGCTATATTGTCCACGTCCCACACGGTCATGGAATTGTCATCGGTCGTGAGCGTTTGCCCGGTCGTCAGCATAAAGTAGTTGCCGATCGATGGATGCGAGTCAGCATAGTAGTTCGTCGGGAGAGCGCCGTTGCTGATCAGGTTGTTGAGGTTTGGCCACACGCTCAGATTGCCTGCCACGGTTAAATAGCTCTGGTTCTCTTCCAGCACCATCACGATGTGCTTGCTCTGTACCGTCTGCAACTGCACCGTGACCGAG
>PLXP01000232.1 GCA_003151435.1 Acidobacteriaceae bacterium | reverse complement strand
CCCACGCCGCTCAACGAGTATCACGAGCCCGACCTCAGCTACGTCACCGGCACGGTTCGATCGATTGCTCCGCACATTCAAGAGGGACAACTCATCGTCCTCGAGAGCACCACTTATCCCGGCACCACCGAAGACGTCGTGGTTCCACTTCTCGAGCAGGGCAATCCAAACGGCCTCAAGGTGTCCCGCGCCGCCGGCGAGCCGGGCGTCCATGTCGCCTTCTCGCCCGAACGCGAAGACCCCGGCAACGACACCGTAGCGCGCCACGACATTCCCAAAGTTGTTGGCGGCTGCGATCCCGCCGCCGTGGAGTTGGCCTCGGCCTTCTACGGATCCATCTTCCGCCGCGTCGTTCCCGTCAGCAGCCCCGCCGTGGCCGAGATGACCAAGCTGCTTGAAAACATCTACCGCTGCGTCAACATCGCGCTGGTCAACGAACTCAAGCAGCTCTGCATGCGCATGGGCATCGACATCCACGAAGTCATCGAAGCAGCCAGTACCAAGCCCTTCGGCTTTCACGCCTTCTATCCCGGCCCCGGTCTCGGCGGCCACTGCATACCCATCGACCCGTTCTATCTCTCGTGGAAGGCCAAGGAGTACGACTTCCGCACGCGCTTCATCGAGTTGGCCGGCGAGGTCAACTCCGGCATGCCGTACTTTGTCCTCGAGCAGACCGCCTCCGCGCTCAATGAGCATCGCAAGTCCATCAAGGGATCGAAGATCCTGGTGCTGGGCCTGGCCTACAAACGCGACATCGACGATCTGCGTGAATCGCCCTCCCTCACCATCATCGAACTGCTCCGCGACAAGGGCGCTCTCGTGTCCTACAACGACCCCTTCTTCCCCACCGTGGGCCGCGGCCGCCACTACGACCTCAACATGACCAACACGCCGCTCGACAATCTTGGCGAATTCGACGCGGTCCTCATCGTCACTGACCACACCAGCTACGACTATCGCTCCATTGTCGAGCAGTCGCAGTTGGTGGTCGATACAAGAAACGCAACCAAGGGCATCGATTCTCCAAAGATCGTACGCTGCTGAACGGTAGCTGAGGAGAGCGGCCTTCAGCCGCCCTCCTCACCCCACACGGTAGATCACATGCAACGCTCCGCAGCGCATCAAAAGGATAACAACGCCGCTCATGTTTGATATCCACTATCACCTGTTGTTCGGTCTCGACGATGGCCCTGAAAATCTGGATGCCTCTTTGCAATTGGCAGAGGCGTCCATCGCAGAGGGAGTGACACACATTGTCTGCACTCCTCACGCCAACGAACGCCACAAATTTGACCCCGAAGTCAACCGTGAGCGCTTGAAGATGCTCACCGACAGATTGGGCGATCGCATCACTTTGGGCCTGGGCTGCGACTTCCATCTCTCCTACGAAAACATCGAAGACCTGAAGACCAACCGCGCCAAGTACACCATCAATGGCAAGCGGTATCTTCTGGTGGAGTTCCCCGACTTCGGCATTCCCGCCGCCATGACCGATATCTTTTTCCGCCTCGTCGCAACAGAAACCATACCGATCATCACGCACCCTGAGCGCAATCCCACCTTGGTTGCCGATCCCCGTCGCATGGTCGATTGGGTCCAGGGCGGATGCCTGGTTCAGGTTACGGGTGCATCCCTGACCGGCCGCTTCGGCAAAAGGGCAGAAACAACGTCGCACTTTCTGCTCAAGAACAATTGGGTACATTTCATCGCCAGCGACGCGCACAGCATCGATCATCGCCCGCCCACCATGGCGCCGGCCTACGATATTCTGCTCGCCCGCTACGGCAGTGAAACGGCCGACCGGCTTTGCATCCACAACCCACGCGCCGCGTTCTTCGGTGAGGCCATACCGCCCCAGCCTGAACCCATCGGTTTCGGTGACGAACCAAACCCATCACACCGCGGCTTCTTCAGCAGATTATTTGGCCGCTGAGCCATTTTTCAGCATGTTCTAACTCGGTCTATGACCGCTTGAAGTTGTACCAATGCCGGGTGCCCCATCCTTGCCACGTCTTTGTTTTTGTGGCAAGGGTGGGATACCACAGGCCTCCATCGCAAGGCACGAAATCACGCGGTCGGCGACCGGAAGGAAAGATCCGCATGTCAAACTCAGTCTCCATTTGCGTTATCGGATCGGGTTACGTTGGGCTCGTCGCCGCCGTATGCTTTGCCGAGATCGGCCATCAGGTCACCTGCGTCGACAACGATGAATCCAAGGTGAGAACGCTGCGAGACGGCGGAGTTCCGATCTACGAACACCATCTGCCCGATCTGCTCGCCAAACACCTGGGCCGCGGAGTCAACTTCACAACCGATCTGGGCGCAGCCGTTGAGGGTAGCGAAGCCATCTTCATCGCGGTCGGCACACCGCAGGGAGACACCGGCGCGGCTGACCTGTCGTACGTTGAAGCGGTGGTCTCGCAGATTGCGCGCTCCATCTCCGGCTACAAGGTGATCGTCGAAAAGAGCACGGTGCCGGTCTACACCAACGAGTGGGTTCGCCGTGTCCTTCACCGCCATGGCGTGGACCCCGCCAGGTTCGATGTCGTTTCCAATCCCGAGTTCCTGCGCGAAGGCACGGCCGTCGTTGACTTCCTGCATCCTGATCGCATCGTGGTGGGAGCCGGAAATGAGCGCGCCGCCCAACTGCTCCAGCGCATCTACGCGCCTCTCACTGACGGCTCCTACTACAGCCAGCCGAATGCCCTTCCGGGCGCATGCAGCGCGGCCCATCCCGCCAAGCTCATGGTCACTTCGGCGCAAAGCGCGGAGATCATCAAGCACGCCTCCAACGCCTTCCTCGCGCTCAAAATCTCGTTCATCAACGCGGTCGCCAATCTGGCTGAATCCGTGGATGCCGACATCGAAGACATCGCCACCGGCATCGGCCTCGACAGCCGCATCGGACCCAAGTTCCTGCGTGCCGGCCTTGGCTACGGGGGATCCTGCTTCCCCAAAGACGTGGCCGCCTTCCATTGGGTCGCTCAGCAGCAGGGTCTGGACTTCCAACTGCTCGAGGAGGTCCGCCGCATCAACGACGCACAGAGGGACGTCTTCTTCAACAAGGTGCGCGCGGCACTTTGGAACCTCCGCGGCAAAAAACTGGCTGCCCTTGGACTCGCCTTCAAGTGCAACACCGACGATATCCGCGAATCACCTGCGCTCGATGTAATCGGGAGGCTCCTTGAGGCCGGCGCAACTGTCACAGCCTATGACCCGGCTGCCATGGAACGAACCAAGGCCGTTCTGCCGCCTTCAGACAAGATGCATTACGCAGCCAGCATCTTCGAAGCAACCGAGGATGCCGACGCGTTGCTGATTCTCACCGACTGGAAGGAGTTTGCCGAAATGGACCTCGCGCAGCTCAATCGCTCGCTGCGCTTCCCCATCGTGATTGACGGCCGCAACCTGTACAAGCCCGAGCACATGGCCAACCACGGGTTCACCTATGTCAGCATCGGAAGACCTGCAAGCTACAACTCCCAGCTCGGCAAGCCGCGCAAGCTTATCCTCTAAGTCAGGCCGGCTCGGTATTCTCCTTAGCTCAGGAATTCCGCAATCGCGTTCACTACCGTCTGCTGTTCGTCTTCCCGCAATTCCGCGAAGATCGGCAGCGCGAGAACTTCATGGCACGCGCGCTCGGCCTCTGGAAAGCCGCCCTCTGTGTAGCCAAGATCCTTCAGCGCATCCTGCAGGTGCAGCGGAACCGGGTAGTAAATCTCCGAGCCAATCTTCCGGCTGCTGAGAAACTCGCGCAGAGCATCGCGGCGAGCCGTTCGAATCACGTATTGATGCCACACGTGCCGACTCCCCACCACCTCATGCGGCAACACGATTCCGTGCTCGGGATAAGGGCCGGCCTCGGCCACTCCTGCCGCCGAAAACAGCGAATGATAGCGCCCTGCCACCGTGCGCCGCGCATCGTTCCATCCGGCAACGTACTTCAACTTCACACTCAGAATGGCGCCCTGGAAACCATCCATGCGCGCATTCCAGCCCATCTCGTCGTGGTGGTAGCGGCGGCGCATTCCGTGCTGGCGCAACATGCGTGCGCGCTCCGCCAACTCATCTGAATTGGTGGTCACCATGCCCGCGTCGCCCGCGGCACTCAGGTTCTTGGTGGGATAAAAACTGAACGCAGCCGCATCGCCCAGGCCCCCGGCCTTCACGCCCTTCCACTCCGCGCCCCACGCCTGCGCAGCGTCTTCAATCAGTTTCAGCCCGCGTTCGTTTGCCATGCGGCCAAATGAATCCCAATCCGCACATTGTCCATACAAATGCACGGGCAAAATCGCGCGCACATCCGCGCCACGCGGTCCGCTTAAAACCGCTTCGACTGCAACAGGGTCCAGGTTGAAGGTGGAAGGCTCAATATCGGCCAGCACCGCTGTTGCGCCTGCCCGCAGGATTGCGCTCACCGACGCGAAAAAGCTGAACGGCGTCGTAATCACCGCGCTTCCCGGCCCCATGCCCGCTGCCGCCAGCGCCAGCCACAACGCATCGGTGCCCGACGAGCACCCCACCGCGTGTGCCACGCCCAGCTCGCCCTCGGCGGCCCGCTCAAAGGCCGCCACCGGCTCACCCAGGATGAATTGCCGCGTCTCCAGCACGTGCGCGATTGCATCCACCAGTTCCTGGTGCAAGGGACGATACTGGCGCTCCAGGTCCAACATCGGCACTGGCATTTGCACGGATTGCGTTGTTGCGGCAAGGCTCGACGGTGAGTTCACTGTGTCTTTCACCCATCGATTTTACCAGCCGCCACTCTTACAAATAGAAAGTCCCACGACGTGCCAGGTTCAAACGCTACGGCTTGAACTCCGCGCTGTTCTCCACCTGCAACGTGGCCTGCACTGGAAGCTTGTCGCTCGATCCTCCCGCCAGCACGCGTACCTGTTCCTTCTCCACGCGCCACGCATGCCGAACCGCATCCCAGTAAGCCAGGTCGCGCGGCTTCAACTCCAGCGTTACCGCACGCTCTGCGCCGGCCTCAACCCGCACGCGCTTGAATCCCTTCAACTCCAGTTGCGGCCGCGTCACTGCCGAACCCAAATGCTGCACATACATCTCCACCACTTCATCGCTGGCGCGCTTGCCCGTATTCTTCACCTTCACGGTCACCTGAACGCTGCCCTCCGCNNCCGAAGGCATACAGCGGCTTCTCTTTGCTGTACAGGTACGTCTCGCCATCCAGCAGGTTGTAGTCCAGAATCGGCTTCAACTGCGCATCGCCCGTGGGCCAGGTCTGCGTCAGGCGGCCCGCCGGTGACGTCTCGCCGAACAGCACATCGGCCAGCCCGTGCCCTTCTTCCTGGCTGTTGTGCGTCATGTGCACAATCGCGGGCACATTCTCCTGGCTCCAGACAATCGCATACGGAAAGCTCGACCGCAGCACTTCGACGGTGTGAGGATTCGCGGCGAACACCTGCTTCACCAAATCCTCCTCTTCCAGCACGATGGTCTTCCGATCCACGTCTTCCTTGCCGTTCGAGGGCGTCGGGCACTGGTCCCATCCCGCATTGCACGTGGGATGATTGCCCACCTCCACAATCGCCACATCCGCCTTGCGCGCCAGCGCCGCAGCCTCCGCCGCGTTGGAGCCATCGGCATACAACACCTTGATGCCTTTGCCGGCAGCCTCCCTGATTCCCTCCAGCGTACTCACCCAGTACGGCGGCGTTCCGCTGTACCAGTCCAGCAGCACCTGGTCGCTCCACGGCCCAATCACGGCGATGGTCTTCAGCTTGGTGCGATCCAGCGGCAGCGTGTTCTTCTCGTTCTTCAGCAGCACGATGGATTCATCCGTCGCCTGCCGCACCAGCGCCTTGCTCGATTCGCGCTGCCACGGCGGCAACTCGCCATTCGTCTCGCGGCCAATCTGCGCATAAGGATCGACGCCCGCCGGATCCATCTCGCCCAGCCGCAGATACAGACGCAGCAGGTTCTTGAGCACCGCATCCAAGTCGGCTTCGGTCACCAGGCCGTCNNGGATTGATCGTCATCGGCGTTCCGTTCCATGCGTTGTAAGAGGCCATCACCGCGCGCGATCCGCCCTGCTGAAACCCCATGCGAAACGGCACGGAATAATACTCGCGAAACAGCCTCTCGTCGAAATCCGACGACGTGTGCGACCTGCCGTTCTCGTTTTCGTTGGCCATAAAATGCTTCATCAGCGACGAGCTCAGCCAATGCTTCGCATCCGGCCCCTGCAGCCCCTGCGCAAACGCCACCGTCAGCGTGCCCACCAGGAACGGGTCTTCGCCTAACGACTCTTCCGTGCGCCCCCAGCGCGGATCGCGGCTCAAGTCGGCATTGGGCGCACGCACCACCACGCCGCCAAAATCGGAGAACGGGTTCTGATAGTAGTAGCGAGCCTCCGTGCCCTCCAGCGTCGCAATCTTCTTCAGCAGTTCCGGATCCCATGTCGCACCCAGGCCCTTTTCCTGCGGAAACGTAGTGGTCGGCAGCGGCTGTTTGCCACGCGGCCCCCAGCCTCCCGGCCCGCCCAGCGCCAGCCCGTGCAAACCCTCCACCTGCCCTGAGAGCACCAGCCCCAGGCGGGGAATCTTGGGGTGGCCGGACATTAATGTGACCTTTTCGTCCAGGGTCAGACGGCCCAGCAAATCGGCAATGCGCTGATCGTCGGCCAGCTTCGGATCGCGGAAGGGGTAATCCGCCTGCGCGCACGCCACACGCGCCAAACCTGCTGCCAGCACCAACCCCGCAACCCACCCAATCGCCGCTCTTGAACACAGACGCATCGCCAATCCTCCATTTTTCTCGCCAGCGAAGACTATCACAGCAGGTCGCGCAAAATCTCCACTGTAAATCGATTCAGTAGAAGCGCGCTCAAACACAAAGAGCGGAACGCCAAGCGCCCCGCTCTCCCAGTTTGTTGACAAGGTTCTGGTTTCAAAACGGCAACTTGCCAAAAAGCGAAGGGCTCCGTTGCGGGAGCCCTCGCTGTTGGGTGTCGCGCCGCCTATTCCTTCGGTCCGCCGCCCGGATAATCGACCCGGATGGTGAGGATTTCGTAGGGATGGATCGGGGCCTTCACCACATCGCCCGCTATCGGCAACGCGCTGCCTTCGGCCGTCTCCATCAGGTTGGTCGCGGTGGCTCCCGTCGCGCCCGGAGGCACGTGGAACTCCACCGTCGAGTCTTTCCCCGCCCACTCATAAACGCGGAAGATCAGGCCCTTCGAGTCCTCGGCTTTCTTCACCGCCGTCAGCACCACGTTCTCCGGCGCGACGGATGCGAAGGAGTGCTCCGCGGGCAGCAACCCCGCATGGGCCGTGGTAACGACCGCAGTCAAGGGATAGTTGTACTCATACCCGTGCCGCTCGGTCATGGCGTCTTTCCATGTGCCCGCGTGCGGATAGAGCGCGTAGTGGAAGTGATGATGGCCCATGTCGGCCTCGGGATCGGGCCACTTGGGCGAGCGCAGCAGCGTAAGCCGCAGCACATTGCCCACCGCGTCGTATCCGTACTTGGTGCTGTTGATCACGCTCAGCCCATGCTTGCCATCGCCCAGATCAGCCCAGCGCATGGCGGGAACCTCAAACTGGGCTTTTTCCCAACTGTTGTTGCGCGTGGTCGCCCGGTCGATGGTCCCATAAGGAATCTCGTACGTCGCAAACGGCCCCGATGCCGCCAGCGGGAAGGCCGCCTTCAGCAGCACGTGGCTCTCATGCCAATTGATTTCGTTGTCAACGTCGACCTGGTCGCCATCCGCCGAGAGGCTGAATGTCTGCACGAATTTCGAGCCCTGCCAATGGCGCGTCACGCAAATGCCAGGCTCTGCCGTTTTGACCAGTTCCACCGAGTCGGCCTTGTCAATCAGCATCGGCGCGACGTCCAGCGTGCCGGGGTCGATATTCCACGCATCGTAGTCCTTGGGCGTGTCTTTGAAGAACTGCAACTGGTTGCCGCATGCGCCCGAAGCGAGCGTTTCGAAATTGGACTTCTTGTGGAAGAGGCTGGTGATGCAGCCGGATTGCTTGTCGATGCTTACGCGAAGAGTCGCATTCTCAAGCGTGATTGCGGTTCCGGAGTCCTTTGCCTCCGCACCGCTCTCCTCTGCCCGCTTCGCGCGCGTGCTTCCGTCTACCCACACCACCTTGTATCCCAACGCGGGCACCTTCAGCACATGAAGCCTCACATCGGAGACGCCTGTCTTCTCGTCGGTTTTGGCTTCAACCACCTGGGCTCCCGAGGCGCTGACGCCCGACTTCGCGGCCCGTATATGGACGCTCACTTCACCCGAGCGCTCCCAGCCCAGCGGGTTGTACACCAGCACAGGGGTACCGTTCCCAGCCGTGTTGACGCGCTCACCGACGGTCTCAAGCGCGCCCGAAGAAATCTCATTCGTCGAGTAGCGCACCACGTCGTAGTCCTTCTGCGCGTCTTTGTAGATCACCCCAATCCCCGACCCCGCCGCCAGATCGTGGAACTGGTTAAACAGTACCTTCTTCCAATCCTCGGTGAGTTCGTCGGCGGGGTACTTGTTGCCATCGAGCCACGCCAGCGAAGCCCACTTCTCGGCGTTCAGCACCTGCTCTTCGCTCTCGCGCATGTTGCGCTTGTGGTTGGCCTGCGTGGTCATCACTCCGCGGTGGTATTCGAAGTACATCTCGCTCTTCCACGTCGGAATGGCCACCTTGCCCGGCACGGCGGGCGGCGCCGTATAGCCCTTGGCAATCGACGGGTAATCCCACACCGGGCTTTCGGGCGCAATCTGCTTTTCAAACCACGTGAAGTAGAACTGCGCCGTGCCGAACTGCGTCTTCGGCATCACGTGTTCCGGCATCGAAGGCATGGCCCAGTGAAGTCCCTGATCGAGAATGGCGCGCGTCGGGCCGCCGCCGTGATCGCCGATGCCATAGAGGTCCATGATGCCCGGCAGGCCGGTGGCCTGGTTGTGCGCGATGGTGAAGTCGCGCGCCAGCCGTACCGGGTTCAGGTTGTCGTTGGCATAGTCGTGCGGAAAATAGGCCAGCACCTTCGACCCATTGGGCGACTCCCACCAGAAAAACTTGAACGGCATCTGGTTGGTGTCGTTCCACGCCATCTTCTGGGTTACGAAATAATCGATGCCGCTCTTTTTGTAGATTTGCGGCAACTGCCATGTGTAGCCGAACGAGTCGGGATTCCAGCCGATGCGCACGTCCACGCCGTACTCGTGCTTGAACCAGCGCTTGCCCACCAGGATCTGCCGCACCAGGCTCTCGCCGTCGGGCATGTTCAAGTCGGGCTCCACCCACATGCCGCCCACGATCTCCCAGCGGCCTTCCTTGATGCGCTGCTTGATCTCCGCGTTCATGTCGGGATACTTGTCGGCAATCCACTCGTTGTACGCGGCGGCAGACTGGGTGTAGGTGTAGTCCGGATACTCGTACATGAGTTGCAGGGCGGTGCCGAAGGTGCGCTTCACCACGTCTACGGTCTCGGTCCAGGGCCACAGCCACGCCGCGTCAATGTGGGAGTTGCCCGTCAGGTGATAGGTCACCTTCTGCATCAGCGGCAGCAGCGCCTCAAGCTTCGAGTGCGAATCCTTCAGGCTGGCATCGAACTTGCTTTGGTCCTTGGCATCGAGGGCCTTCAGGTCAACGGCCGCAATGGCTCCGTTCAGCGTAGCCATCTGCGCGGGGTCATTCGGCGCCAGCGAGGGCACCAGCAGCGCAGCCGACAAGAACTCCTCCCGCAGGTCTTCGGGATTGGGCCGGCCCTCACGGAAATCAACGTTCAGGGACGCGCCATTGAAGCCCTTGGCGTCGACCGTGTGCAGCAGCTTGACCGCCACCGTCACCTTTTCGCCGGGCTTGGCCGCGTCGAAGAGGATGATGGGCTCAAGGTCATCGCCCATGGCCACGCGGCGCCCGTTGAAGTAGAGAATCTGCGGCATGGGCCCGTTGGCATTGGCGTGGAACTGGAACCAGATGCGCGCGCCGGTCAGGTCGTAGCCGCTGAGCGTCTCCGGCACCTGGTAGGTCTGGCGAAACCACACCGCATCCTTGGGAGCCGGGCTGCCCTTCGCAATCGCCTGCCAGTCCGATTCATCGAGGTTGGCGGCTTCTCCATGGGCCAGGTCGCCCGAGTGCATCTTCCAAGCGCCGTCCGGCAGCTCGCGCAGGCCCGAGAGGCGGTCGATCACCGCGCGCGACTCCTGCGGCAGGTTGACCGCAATCTTGCCGGCCTCCGCGTCGGTCTGCGCTCCAGCGCGGCCCGCAAACAGCGTGGCCCCGCAAATCAAGACAAAAACAGCAAGAAGAACACCGGCCATCGAACAGCGGCGGCTCGGCGTGGCGGCAAAATCCATGGCGATTCACTCTCCCCGGAAATCTTAAGCTATCCACCCTCGTCGGCACGCCCTCAAGGACGCGTGGCTCCAGCCGCGCTGCTCTGACGCGAAAAGCCTCTCGGGCTTTACAGGCTGCGGGAAAGGGGCGAATAGCAAGTTGAATCAACGTAAAACGTCCCTCGGGGGCTAGCCCCCGAGGGACGTTTTACGGGATTGTCCACAGTCTGAAAGAGCGGAGCGCCTGGCGCCCCGCTCTTGTCTGTTCCCTAGTCCTTGCTTTTGCTCTTGCTTTTGCCTTTGCTTTTCTATTCCCTATTCCCTGTTCCCTATTCCCTGCTCTTCAATACAGCCTGAAGTTCACCTCAATCGTGATCATCACCGGAACCGGCGTTCTACCGTCCTTCAGCGCCGGCTTGAACTTGTACTTGCGAACCGCCTCCAGCGCCTTCTCATCCAACCCCATGCCCAGCGGCCGAACGATGCGCGGGTTCTGCGGATTGCCCTGCGCATCCACGATCAGCGACACCAGGCAGACGCCCTGGTACTTGGCCCGCCGCGCTTCGTCGGAGAATTCAGCCTCCGGCCACACCACCGGCACCGGCGCGGAAATTCCGCCGCCTACGCGGTACATTCCGCCGCCCGCATTGCCGCCCGAGCCCGGCCCGTATCCATTCCCGTTGCCCGAGCCCAATCCGCCGCCCGAGCCGGTGCCCATGCCGCCGCCGGTTCCCTGCCCGTTCGACGCCAAACTCACATTGGCGGAATTGGTCACGCCGACCATCGGCATGTTGGGATTGTCGGGGAGCTTGATCTCCTGCTGCACGTTGATGGCGGACTGCATGGCCAGCTTGGGCTTGTCGAGTAGCGGCACCATCGGAGGCACAATGGGATTCTTTTCAAGCTTGGGCAGCTTGCCCTTGAGGGGATCGACGATATCGTGCGAGCCGCCGCCGCCGCCACCGCCGGCCGTTTGGGCCGCCTTCGGCGCCTTCAGCTCGAAATCGCTCACGTCGACGGGGGTGACGTCGAGTTTCGGCGCAATGATCCGATTGATCACCGCGCGCGTGCCCAGGTAGAGCACCACCAACAAAATCAACCCGTTGATGGTCGTCGCGGTCCCAAAGGCCCACGGGTTTGTCCTCATCGCCATCCGGTCCGGGACCGGAATCGGCGTCGAGGTCAGTTCCAACGGCGGCAGCTTGATGGGGAAAAACACATCGCGCACGGTCTCATAGAGCTCCGTCCAGATGGGCTTTTCCTCAAAAACTTTGCCGAAAGAATCAAGTTCATGGCCACCCACCCCGCCTGAGGCAGAGTGGGATGAGGACTCCGGCTGTGTCAGTAGATCATTTGCCATAGTTACCGCTGGCCCTGCTACCCTTCGTTCTCTGGACCCGAGCCTCTCAGCTTCCCGGCCCAAGCTTCCATTATGCTCGAATGTACCAAGCCCTGTCTTGCCCCCTGGCGGGGAACTGTCCTTCGACCCATCACCGAATCCATCTCTGCCGCGCGCAAGGTTCCAGCGGTCCAGATTTTCATATTCCGTGGTTGTCGGGTCTCCCATACACAATAGACGACTCACGCCCTCAGTGGTTACCGAAAAATCGTCCCCGCGCCAGTTACACTATCGAATGAACCAGTTCGCAACACCTAAGGGAGTGACGATGTCCCCAGCGCCGGAGTTGAAGGCGACTTTAACCTTGCCTCAAACGGCCTTCCCCATGAAGGCCAATCTTCCTCATAATGAACCACTTCGCCTGGCTCGCTGGGCTTCGCTTCGCCTCTACGACGAACTGCGGAAGGCCGGTATTGGCCGCCCCACCTACCTCCTCCACGACGGCCCTCCCTACGCCAATGGCCCCATCCACCTGGGCCACGCCCTCAACAAGGGGCTGAAGGACTTCGTCGTCAAGTCCAAAACCATGGCCGGCTTTGATGCTCCCTACGTGCCCGGATACGACTGCCACGGCCTGCCCATCGAGATCAAGGTCGACGAACATCTCGGCCGTAAAAAATTAGAGATGCCGGTCCCTGCCGTGTTGGATGCCTGCCGGGCGTATGCGCAGAAGTACGTCGATCTGCAAACGTCGCAATTCGAGCGCATCGGCATCTTTGGCCGCTGGGACAAGCCCTACAAGACCATGGCCCGCGACTACGAGGCCCGCACGCTCGAGGCGTTTTATGGCTTCCTCGAGAAGGGCTTCGTCTACCGCGGCCTCAAGCCGGTCTACTGGTGCATCCACGACCGCACCGCCCTGGCGGAAGCCGAGGTGGAGTACGCGATGCACACCAGTCCCTCGGTCTACGTGCGCTACAAGCTCACGTCGGCGCCCGAGGCGCTCGACCCCGCTCTCAAAGGCCGCGAAGTCTACACCATCATCTGGACCACCACCCCCTGGACCCTCCCCGCGTCCCTCGCCGTCGCCTTCCATCCCGACTTCGACTACGTCGCGCTGTCGCCGAACCCCGCCACCACTGACCCACAAACCCCGGGCTCCCCACAAACTCCGGGTGCCCCATCCTTGAGCCCGCTTTTGGGCGCAAGGGTGGGAGACCACGAACCCCAACCCGCCACCACTGACCCACAAACCCCGGGCTCTCCAGACCTCCCGGGCTCCCCACAAACTTCGGGTGCCCCATCCTTGAGCCCGCTTTTGGGCGCAAGGGTGGGAGACCACTCCGCCCCCGTCTACATCGTCGCCGCCGAACTCGCCCCCTCCGTCATCGCCGCCTGCAATCTCGGCGAAACCGTCGAACTGGCCCGCTTCAAAGGCGCCGAGCTCGAACGCGCCACCTTCCAGCACCCGTTCCTCGACCGCAGCATCCTCGGCGTTCTGGCCACCTACGTCACCGCCGACCAGGGCACGGGCGCCGTCCACACCGCTCCCTCCCATGGCGCCGACGACTTCTACACCGGCCAGCGCTACGGCCTCGACTCCACCTGCCGCGTCGATTCCGGTGGCCGTATCCACGTCGATGAAAGCGCCTGGAACCTCGCTGTCCCGCCCGCCTTTGAAGGCAAAACCGTCTGGGCCGCCAACCCCATCATCATCGCCATGCTCGAGGAGAACCGCGCCCTGCTGTCCTCCGCCTCCCTGGAGCACTCCTACCCGCACTGCTGGCGCTGCCATCATCCCGTCATCTTCCGCGCCACGGAGCAGTGGTTCATCGGCCTCGAAACCCCGGTCCACCGCGCCGACGGCACCGAAACCACCTTCCGCCAGCTCACCATTGAGGAGATCGACAAGGTGGTCTGGGACCCGGAATGGGGCAAGGATCGAATCACCAACATGATGGCTACACGCCCGGACTGGTGCATCAGCCGCCAGCGCATCTGGGGCGTCCCCATCGCGGTCTTCCTGTGCGAAAACTGCCAGAAGCCCATCCTCGATCCCGCGCTCAACCGCAAAATCGTGGACATGTTCGACCGCGAAGGCGTCGAAGCCTGGCACACCACGCCCATCGAGAACCTGCTTCCCTCCAACAGCCAGTGCGCTCACTGCGGCGGCAACGCTTTCCGTAAGGAAACCGACATTCTCGACGTCTGGTTCGACTCCGGCACCAGTTGGTTTGCCGTGTGCGAAGCCGACGCCGACCTCAAAGCTCTCTACAATCGCTTCCAGCAAAACGACGGCGTCAGCGTCCTGTACCTCGAAGGCGGCGACCAGCACCGTGGCTGGTTCCACTCCTCGCTGCTTACGTCGGTGGCCCTGCGCGGCCGCGCACCCTACTCCAACGTGGCCACGGCCGGTTTTACGCTCGACGAGCAAGGCCGCGCCATGTCCAAGTCGCTCGGCAACGGCGTGGACCCCGTCGACATCGCCAACCGCTTGGGCGGGGAAATCGTCCGCCTCTGGGTCGCGTCCATTGATTTCCGCGAAGACATGGCCGCCAGCGAAAACCTCATGCAGCGCTGCGCCGACATCTACCGCAAGCTGCGCAACACCTTCCGCTTCCTGCTCGGCAACCTCAACGGCTTCGACCCCGCGCGCGACCAGGTCGCCGAGAGCGAGCTTCTGCCGCTCGACCGCTACATGCTGGCCCGCACCCGCGAGCTGACCGAAAAAATTCGCGACTGGTACGCGGCCTTCGAGTTCCATCGCGTCTATCACGCCATCAACGAGTTCGCCATCGTCGACCTCAGTTCGTTCTACCTCGACGTGCTCAAAGACCGCATGTACACCTTCGCGCCCACCAGCCAGGCGCGCCGCTCCGCGCAAACCGTGCTGTGGAAGATCACCGAAGCGCTCGTCCGCCTGGTCGCGCCCATCCTCAGCTTCACCGCCGACGAAGTCTGGGAATATCTCCCCACCGTCGAAGGCCGCGAAGCCAGCGTCCATCTCGCCCAGTTCCCCAAGCCCGAAGAAGTGTTCTCCGAGAATCCAGCCGCGCTCCTCGAAGAATGGAAGCAGCTCTTCGAGGTTCGCAATAAGGCAATGAGTGCGTTGGAAGAAGCCCGCCAGGCCAAACGCATCGGCAAGGGCCTCGAGGCCGACCTTGAAATTGCCGCATCGGGCGAATTGCTGGCCCTGCTGCAGCGGCACGCCGCGGGCCTCAAGGAGTTCCTCAACGTCTCCGGCGTCCATGTCGTTGCGGGTGCCGATCTCACCGTCACGGCGCTTCCCGCCACCGGCACCAAGTGCGCCCGCTGCTGGAACTTCATGCCCGAAGTCTCCGCCTACGGCATCTGGCAGAACGTCTGCACCCGCTGCCAATCCGCCCTCACCGAAATGAACATCGCACCACCCGAGGCCATGGAGACCGCCCCATGAGCTGGGTGCCCCACCCTTGGATTTTCAAGGGTGGGATTCACAGAAGCGGCAGGTCTCCCACCCTCCCGGGCTTTTTCCCGGATCAACCACAAATCTGGGTGGGCCCATCCTTGCCGCGTTCTTGTTTTTGCGGCTAGGGTGGGATGCCACGAACCCCAACCCTCCCATTCATAAGGAAGCCCAGTGAAATTCGCCGCTCCCCGCCGTCTGCCCTGGCTGCTACTCATCTCCGCCCTCGTCTTCGCCGCCGACCGCGCCAGCAAGACGTGGATCTCCGCCCACATCCCCATCGGCGGCGCCATCGCTCTGGTGCCGCGCTTCCTCCGCATCACCCACTGGACCAACGAGGGCGCGGCCTTTTCGCTCTTCGCGGACTCGGCCTCGCCGCACACCGTCCGCTGGGCCTTGATCGGCTTTACTTGTCTCGCAGCAATCGCGGTTTTCGCAGCGATGGTCCGCCTGGGCAGCCGCTTCACCGTCACCACCGTTGCTCTGGCGCTCATCTTTGCGGGCGCTCTCGGCAACCTGCACGACCGTATCGCCTACGGCTCCGTCATCGACTTCATTGAAGTCCACATCTTCACCTACCACTGGCCCGACTTCAACGTAGCCGACTCCGCCATCGTCACCGGCGCCTGTCTCCTCCTCCTCGACTCCCTGCTGCCGAAGAAACCCTCCGCCCCCACCACAGAATTGTCGTCCTGAGCCGGGCACCAGCCGGGTGCTGGGATTTCCTCCCCTCCCCACAATTTGTCATCCTGAGCGCAGTCGAAGGATCTGCGGTTGCTTTTCACCCTGTCATTCTGACCGAGTCCGCCGCGGTGAACGAGTCGAAAGCGGGCCCTTTGCGTAGCCGAAGGGGACCTGCTTTCCCCCTCTCCCACCCACAAACTCCCCACGGAACCCAACCCCCTCGCAATGCGTACATCCCTCCCAGTAGTGTTCTACCCTAAAATGACAAAGTCGGATCTGTAGAGGCCCTACGAAATCATCGGCCTCAACGCTCGCCCCGAGGCTCTCGTAAACCCCGCACCACTTCACGAGGAATCCATGAAGATTCGTTACACTGCTCTTCCCCTGCGCGCGGCCCTGGCCGCGTCTTGCGCTCTGGCCTGTTTGCTGCTCAACCCGTCGACCGCCGCGAACGCACAGCGCCTGCCTCAGACTGTGATTCCCGATCACTACACCCTCGCCCTCGCACCCGACCTCAAAGCCGCGACCTTTACCGGCGTTGAGTCCATCGACGTAACGCTCAAGCAGCCGGCCACCAGCATCACGCTCAACGCCATCGAGATCGCCTTCCAGTCCGTCACCATCACCGCAGGCGGCAAGCAGCAGACGGCCACCGTGGCCCTCGACAATGCCAAGGAGCAGGCCACCTTCACCGTCCCCGGCCAGATCCCCGCAGGCAAAGCGACCCTCGAGATTCACTACACCGGCATCCTCAACAACGAACTGCGCGGCTTCTATCTCTCCAAGACCGCGAAGCGCAACTACGGCGTCACGCAATTCGAAGCCACCGACGCCCGCCGCGCCTTCCCCTCGTTCGACGAGCCGGCCTTCAAGGCCACTTACGATGTTTCGCTCACCATCGACGCCGCCGACACCGCCATCTCCAACAGCCCCATCGCCACTGACACTCCCGGCCCCGGAGACGGCAAACATACCCTCAAGTTCGCCGCCACTCCCAAGATGTCCACCTATCTCGTGGCCTTTCTCGTGGGCGACTTCCAGTGCACCAAGGGCGAGCAGGATGGCGTGGACATTCGCGTCTGCTCCACACCCGACAAGGTCGCGCTCACGCCCTACGGCGTGGAAGTCGCCAAGTACGTGCTCCACTACTACAACACCTACTTCGGCATCCCCTACCCGCTCAAGAAGCTCGACCTCATCGGGCTGCCCGACTTCGAGGCCGGCGCCATGGAAAACTTCGGCGCCATCACCTACCGCGAAACCGCGCTCCTCCTCGACCCCAAAACCGCCTCCGTCGGCGCAAAAAAAGGAGTCGCCAGCGTCATCGCTCATGAAATGGCCCACCAGTGGTTCGGCGACCTGGTCACCATGCAGTGGTGGGACAACATCTGGCTCAACGAGGGCTTTGCCACCTGGATGTCGAACAAGCCCCTCGAAGCCATGCACCCTGAGTGGAATATCGACCAGTCCGTCATCTCCGAGCTCGAGGGCACGCTGAACCTCGACGCCCAGCCCACCACCCGCGCCATCCGCGCCAAAGCCGACACGCGCGGAGAGATCGAGCAGATGTTCGACGGCATCTCGTACGGCAAGGCCAGCGATGTACTGCTCATGGTAGAGAACTACCTGGGCGAAGAAACGTTTCGCAAAGGCGTGCACAACTACCTCGCCGCGCACCTTTACTCCAACGCCACGGCCGAGGACTTCTGGGGCGCGCAGACCGCCACCAGCCACAAGCCCGTCGACAAGATCATGGAGAGCCTGGTTGCCCAGCCCGGTGCGCCCATCCTCACCTTTAGCGTTCCCGCCGACGGCAAGGTCTCCCTGTCCCAGCGGCGATTCTTCCTCAGCCCCAGCATTCAGCCTGACCCCGCGCAGAAATGGACGCTTCCCGTCTGCTTCGGATTGGGCAAAAGCCGCGATTGCCAGCTTCTCACTCCCACCGACTCCTCGTTGAAGATCCCATCCGGCGGGCTTTTCTTCGCCAACGCCGGCGGCAAGGGCTACTACCGCAGCGCCTATCCCGCCAACGAGTACGCCGCCCTGGTCGCAAAGGTCGAAACCGGCCTCGCGCCCACTGAGCGCATCGCCCTCATCGGCGACGAGTGGGCCCAGCTGCGCGCCAACAAGGCTACCGTCGGCGATTACCTCAACCTCGTCAGCGCCATCAAAGACGACTCCAGCGCCGACGTCGTCGGAGCCAGCCTGGGCGGCGTCAACACCATCGTTGAACGCGTCGCCTCCACCCCCGAAGAGCGCAACGGACTCGCCGCATGGATCCGCTCCAATTTCGCCCCGCAGTCCGCCAAGCTCGGCGCACCCACCGCCAGCGACTCAGCCAATACCCGCGAACTCCGCGCCCAACTCTTCGGCGTTCTTGGCTACTACGGCAAAGACCCCGCCGTGATCGCCCAGGCGCACGACATCGCCGAGAAATTCATCGCCGACCCCGCCTCCGTCGACGCCACCCTCGGCCAGACCGCTCTCTACATTGCCGCGCGCAACGGAGATGCCGCGCTCTATGACAAGTTGCAAAAGGTCTTTGAAACCTCAACCAATCCCGAATTTCAGGAAGGCGCGCTCCGTCTGCTCCCCGAATTTGAAGACCCGGCGCTTCTCCAGCGCGCGCTCGATTACGCTGTCTCCGGCAAGGTGCGCAATCAGGACGCGGCCATCCAGTTCGCCATCGCTCTTTCGGTCGATGCCAATCGCGATGCCGCGTGGAAGTACATGCAGTCTCACTGGGACGCGATTCAAGCCGTGCTGACCCCGGAGATGGGCAACGTGCTTGTCGGCTCCACCAGCGCCTTCTGCTCCGCCGAGGCTCGCGACGACGTGAAGCAATTCTTCTCCAACCACAAAGTCGCCTCCTCCGACCAGACCCTCAAGCACTCCATCGAGCGCATCGACGGCTGCGTCGAGCTCCGCAAGCTCCAGGAGCCCAACCTGCAACAGTGGCTCGCCACCCAACCCAAGTCGTAATATATCGCGAGGTGCCTCAGGTCTCGTCCGCCGCGGCGGATGAGACCTGGGATTTCATCCCCCCTCAACAATCTGTCATCCTGATTCATCCCCTCTCCACAATTTGTCATCCTGAGCGAAGCAGGTCGCGTTCTTTGCGACCTGCGCAGTCGAAGGATCTGCGGTTGCTTTTCAGCCTGTCATCTGAGGCGGGTGGCCCAGGTCTGACCATCCACAAAAGACTGGGTGCCCCATGTCTCGTCCGCCGCGGCGGATGAGACATGGGAGACCGTGGACCTCGATGGGCAGTCTTTCGTTTTCCTGACAGTCTTGCCGGATGTAGGATGTTGGGATGACGAAGGGGCTTGTTCGTTATCAGCAGGCCGGCTGCTTTCACTTCCTCACGTTCAGTTGTTATCGTCGGCTCCCGAATCTTGGCACGGCGCAGGCGCGCAGTCTTTTCGAACGATCGATGGAAGTTATGCGCCAGCGGTATGATTTCGTTGTTTGTGGGTATGTCGTCATGCCGGAGCACGTACATCTGCTGGTCGGCGAGCCGAAGAAGGCCTTGCTGTCCAAAGCGATTCAGGCCCTGAAGTTATCTGTATCGGTTCAAAGCCGGGACCGGCCTTTCTGGCAGGCGCGCTACTACGATTTCAACGTACATAACGAAGAGAAGCGGGTGGAGAAGCTGCGCTACATGCATCGCAATCCGGTCAAGCGCGGATTGGTTGAGAAGGCGGAGGATTGGGCTTGGTCGAGCTTCCGGCACTACGCCACAGGAGAAATCGGCGCCGTGGAGATTGAGTCCTTCTGGACCGGAGCGCGGCGGGATCACGGCGGTGCACTCCCAGGTCTCAAAAGCGAGACCTGGGGGCACCCATAAGTCTGGGGTGGATTGAGATGTGGGCCACCCGCCCCATGCAGGTCGATATGCAACGCTGGTGTAATGGCATGTATTGCAACCGCAGATAAATCCAAAGGCGACTGAAGGTGGAGATAGTGGCAATGATGAAAACATTTCGGCGTATTGAACAATACCTGCTTTTCCTCGCATTAACTATTTCAGTTTTTACGATAGTTGGATGCGAGTACTTCCCTGAGTCAACCTTTGAATTGGCGAGTGAATCGAGGCTGCCAAAATGGATTACTTTCCCACCGGGACTCACACGCACAGACGTTTCGATTACGATGAGCTACTACATTAAGCCGTGGGGTAGTAGTGCGATATTTATATTACAAGACACGAGAAAGCAAACACTGACAAAGGTGCATGGCAAGGTAAAAGGTTTAGAGCCTTTCCATCTGAAACATCCTCCCCCAGGATTTGCTCCTGGTTATCCAGCCTATGAAATAATCACCGTAAAAGGCATAACTGAAATAATCGAACATAGAAAGATGGAACCAATATTCTATATAACGGATGACGCTGCTGTTTGGAAAGAATTGATGGGTGTCCAACCCTTGCCCTCCCCATAGACTGAGGGTTACCTACCCTTCGCTTTTTTGGCGAAGAGTTGGTTTCATGAATCCCCGGCGGTTGGCAGCTTAATCTCGAACACTTACGCAGCGTTCAAATCCTCAAACGGGGCCACTGCCCAACAGGCGCAGTTCAGAAATTTGGGCTTCGCTCTAGCTTCTGGAAAGGCTAAATACTCATGTTAATCACACCCGTAGATCGCCCAGCAGGCAGCTCCGTGAAGTCCCTAGATATCACGTTCATGGCCGCCAACGCGGTCGGGATCGTACTTTACCTTGTGGTCGGCGGGTGGCCCACGTCCGACCATCCACAAATGACTGGGTGCCCCATGTCTCGCTTTTGAGACATGGGAGACCGTGGACCTCAATGGGCAGTCTTTCGTCTCCCTGTCAGTCTTGCACTCCCAGGTCTCAAAAGCGAGACCTGGGGCACCCATAAGTCTGAGGTGGGTTGAGATGTGGACCACCCGCCTTTACCCGATTTCTCCCGATGGAGGAGCGCTTTGAAAACACTGTTTGGCCTTGGTTTCGTCTCGGTACTGTTTGCGGCATTCGCGCTACAAATGTGTGCCCAGAAGGACTCGCCCGCTCCGGGTGCAGCTCCGCTCGTTTTGACTGGAGCCATCCCCTTGCCGAACGTGCTAGGGCGCATTGATCATTTCGGCCTCGATCCGGCGCGCAATCGGCTCTTTGTTTCCGCTCTCGGAAGCAATTCGGAAGAAGTGATTGGCATCGGCGCGCAGACAGTGGCCCACAGCATCTCCGGCGTGCCCGCTCCTCAAGGCGTGGTCTTTTCGCCGGAGACAAACAAGCTGTTTGTGGGAAGCGACGAAGGGAAGCTCTACATCTACGATGGGACGACCTTCGCATTAATCGCATCCATCGACTTCGGGGATGACGTGGATAACCTCCGCTATCAACCGGCTGAGAAAAGGGTGTATGTCGGGTATGGGGATGAAAAGACCGGCGCGATTGCGATGGTCGATGCGGCCACCAATCAGCGCCTCGCCGGCGAGTTCAAGCTGGGAGCGCATCCGGAATCCTTCCAGTTGGCAGAGTCGGGCCCGGAAATTTACGTAAATCTTCCCGACTTGCGGCAAATCGCCGTCGTCGACCGCACCACGCACGCGATCACCCGCTGGCCGCTGGCTTTCCAGAGCAACTTTCCCATGGCATTGGATGAGCCTGATCATCGCCTGTTCGTCGCAACACGGACGCCGTCGCGCCTGGCTGTGTTCGACACCGGCTCGGGCCGCCTGGTCGCGTCTCTTGCAGCCGTTCAAGATGCAGACGATCTGTACTATGACTCCGTTCGCAAGCGCCTGTACATCCCCGGTGGTGAGGGATACATCAGTGTGTTCCAACAGGATGATGCGGACCATTACCGGCTCCTCGCCAAGGTCCGGTCCTCCCTGGGCGCGCGCACTGCCGGATACTTCGGAAAAGGAAGGAAAGGATTCGATCGCTTCTACCTCGCCGTTCCCGCTCGCGCCGGCCATGGAGCCGAGGTTTGGATCTACACCGTACAGGACTGAGGAACCCCTGCACCAGTCCCCTTCGACACCCGGAGTGCCACACCCGTTTGGCGGGTGGTCCAGGTCCGACCATCCAAAAATGACTGGGTGCCCCATGTCTCGATTCTGAGACATGGGATCTCATATCCCCCAACACTCCCCAACATTCCCTTTTGTCCCACCCCGCCGCGGATGTTACCTTCAAACCCAACATGATGCGCCTTACGATCCTGCTTTCCGCCGTTGTTCTCTTGTCTTCCGTCTCCGCAGCCCAACAACCGACCCAAGCCATCCTCGCCGGCAAGCTCGTCGACGTGCGCACCGGCCAGGTCCGCACCCACGCCTACATCCTCATCGCCGGCGACCGCATCGCCTCCATCGCTGACGCCGCGCCCTCCGGCATCCCCGTGACCGACCTTTCCGCGTACACGGTCCTCCCCGGCCTCATCGACGCGCACGGCCACATCCTCTCCAACCCCACCACGCAAAACTTCGCGGCACACCTGCGCACTTCCATCCCGCAGGCCACCGTGTGGGGCGTCTACAACCTGCGCCTCTGGCTCGACCACGGCTTCACGTCCGTTCGCGATGCCTGCGAAGGCCCCGCCGACTACCCGCAGTTCGCCCTGCGCGACTCCGTCAAGCGCGGCATGATCCTCGGTCCGCGCATCACCGCCGCCGGCAGTTGCATCTCCATCACCGGCGGCCACGGCGACGGCGCTCCTTTCTCGCCCGACCTCGAACTGCCCCGCGGACGCAACGTTGCCGACACCGTCGACGACATCGACCACGTCGTCCGCCGCGACATCAAGTACGGCGCCGACTGGATCAAGCTCATGGCCACCGGCGGCGTCATGGACCCCATCTCCGACTACCATGTACAGGAGTTGAGTGAAGCCCAGATGGCCGCCGCCGTTGAAGTGGCCCATCGCGCCGGCAGAAAGGTCATGGCGCACGCCGAAGGCGCCGTCGGCATCAAGGCCGCGGTCCGCGCCGGCGTGGACTCCATCGAACACGGCACCATGCTCGACGAAGAGGGCGCTGCGCTGATGGAGCAGCATCACACCTGGCTCGTGCCCACCCTCTACTGCTTCCAGCACGACATGGAAACCGGCCTGTCGAAGGGCCGCGATCCCGACTCCTTCGCCAAGGGCAAGGAGATCATGGCTGCGCAGGGCCCGGCCTTCCGGCTCGCCCTCGCGCACCACATCCGCATCGTCTATGGCGTGGATGACGCCGACGTCGACGAGTCGGTATCCAGAGAATTTGGCGCGCTGGTCCAGGGCGGACTCTCACCGCTGGGCGCCTTGCAGGCAGCCACCATCAACGCCGCCACCATGCTCGGCAAAGACAGCGACGTAGGCACGCTCGAGCCCGGCCGCTTCGCCGACGTCGTCGCCGTCAAGGGCGATCCCCTCAGCGACATCACCGTCATGGAGCACGTGGCCTTCGTGATGCAAGGCGGCAAGATCGTCAAAGATCCCGCGCACCCCGACCGCAACCCCGTCATTCACGTCCAGTAAATCGGTCTTACGCTGCAATGCAAAAACCGGGTGCCCCAGGTCTCGATTCTGAGACCTGGGAATTCATCCCCTCTCAACAATCTGTCATCCTTGTATCTCTAAAAGA
>PLXP01000183.1 GCA_003151435.1 Acidobacteriaceae bacterium | reverse complement strand
CGCAAAGCCATTCGTGGAGCGGGCGTTCCGATGGCTTTTACGATGATGTCGGCGGTCGTCTTCCTAAAGTGGCGTTCTCCCACGCAGAAATGCGTTCCATAGCTCAGCCGTTTCCAATTTAACTTTGGGAACAAGACGATGCCGAAGAAGACAATTCTTTTCGCGCCTTGCGCATTCAATTTAGCAGAATCAAGCAGAATGGTTGAGATCGCCAAGGCCATCCAACGCCATCCCGCAGCAAACCTGGCCTCCGACATCCATTTCATCTCCGACGGCGACGATTTCGTCAACCTTTTCGCTGCATGCAACCCATGCAGCGATCTGCACTTTTTCATCCCCCTAGTGCCTCACGCTTTTCCGCGCTCTCTGTGCATTTCTCGACGGCACGGGCGACTTCACAATCTTGGTGGGCATGGCTCGCGTTACCCGTTCGGCGGTCCGTCCCATCTTTCGAGTGAAGTATCCGAATCGATGCTCGCAGCATCGACGTAGATCATAGATTTGATCGGTTTCCCGGTGAAGTCCATTGGCCTCGTGTGTGGTTCATGGAGGGCGGCGGTTGCGGTCGCTGGGGTAAGACGCAGCATCAAATCGCTCTTCACGATTCCGCAACACATGTGCCCGTTTACCATGAAACATAGTCCGCCGAACATCTTTCGTTCGGAGAAGTCGCCCAAACGTCCCAGAACCACGCGAATGCGATCTGCCAACCCCAAGTCGTAGGCCATACTGTTTAAGCTTAACCCCTGCTCATGCGAACGGGTTTTCGTCGGCCGTTCTTCCGTAGATGACCGGCAGCGGCACATCGAGGAGCCGCAAATAGACCGTCAGTTGTCCACGATGGTGATACCAGTGGTTCAGCATCAAGCTGCGCAGCAGGGCGGCCCGTGGCATGGCGAAGACTTCATTCCCTCGTAGCGTCAACCGCCAACTCGCGTCGGCTTGATCGGCGCTAACAGCCCCAAGGTACTCCGCAGCTTCGTCAAGGCTCTTCTTCATCGCGGCCGCGATCGCTGCTTTTGATTCGGGAGCAGGAGGTTCAAAGTTCGCACTGGACGCGTCAAATTCATCCAACTGCGCCAGGCGGCTCAGATCGCCAGGAATCGTGGCCACGTGCAGAGCCAGTTGTCCCAGCGTCATTGATTTCGGGTGCGGCCTCCAGCCGAGCCTGTCTTCGGGAACGCGCTCAAGCAGACGCTTAGTGGTTTCTGCTTCTTGTCGAAGTTCATTCAACAGTGCTTCCATATTGCCCCCTATACAATCTTGGCCCCTGCGGGCAATTTGGGTTCCGAGACATTTTGGAAGAACCAGATCTGGTAGCCGAACGGGTCCTGCACGGTAAATGTGCGATCGCCCCACCACTGATCGGTTAGCGGAGACGTTGGCTTCACCTTCTGCTTCTTCAGTTGATCGTGGTACGCATCGACCTCGGCGACTTCCATATATAGTTCGACAGGGCGTTTTGAGTTCGTCGCATTCGTCCCGGTGATTCCCTCCGCCGGACGCATCAGCATGATGCGGGCACCGCCCAAGGACACCGTACAGAAGTCAAGTTGGCCGTCTTTGCCAAGCATTCCCATCAAGTGTGTGAATCCGAGTTTGTCCACGTAGTAGGCTCTGGCATCTTCCACCGAGTCCACATATATCATCGCCATCAACTGCGCGTCCTGCTTCATTCGAATGGCTCTCCTTATTGGAATATCTCTCCTTGAAGCAGCGTAAACCGTGAGGTATTCTATTTCAACTACCGTGAGTAGTAGAAAGCATACGATTGATGGTTCGGGATCTGGAACTTCTAACCGAGTTGGGATTCACCCAATACGAGCGTCGAACGCTGCGAACGCTCATGGTTCACGGCGTAGCCGATGCTGAGACCCTGTGCCGGGAAGGCGACATTCCGAGTTCGAAGATCTACCTGGCGTTGGAGAAACTGGGCAATCTTGGCTTGGTGGAGATGCAGCCGACACGCCCGAAGTTGTTTTCAGCGCGCTCGACAGATGCGGTCTTCGTCCGCTTGATAGAGCTTTCCAAGGAACGCGCCGACCGCTTTGCCACAGAAGCCCATGTGTTAAAAGAACAATTCGCGGCTCTTCCCAGCCGTGAGGCAGGCCGTACCACGTTCGTCGACTTGGCCCTGGGGCAGGACAGTCATGTAAAGCGGCACTTGGTTCATCTCGCTACAGCGCAAAAGCGCATCTGGTCTTACATGGAACAGGGAGACATCGAGGCAATCAAGGGCGCCAAGAACTCCGGCTCGCCGTTGCTCCGGCGCATCGCTCGCAATGCCGTCTCCCACGGAGTCGATCATCGTGTTGTGTTCGGCTTTGGGTATCGCGCCGCGCCCAAATTGGTTGCGTTTCTAAAGAGGCATCGGGCCAACCTTGACCATGTGACCGGAGTCCGCTATTCCGGCGAGTTTGGACACCCTTTCCACGTCATCGACGAAGAACTTGTCATCCTGTCCGTCGATCATCCATTTGTCCCCCAGGGGCGCGTTGCATCGCTCATGGTGCGGGACGCAGCGTTGGCGCAGAGACTAGCGAATGGATTCGAAACCCTCTGGTCGAAGGCGATGCGAAACCTCCGCGAAATTACGTTCCAACCTCAGCGATAGATGCGGCCCGAGTTACAAGAGGTGGGGTTGGGTTCCTGTTTCGCCTCGCGATCCATTTTGGGCAAAATGCATGGACTGAACTGCTAGCGCCAAAGTGCGGACAGACCGCGAAGAATTCTGCCTGACGCGCCTGAGAAAGTGTGTTCCACGGCCATCTTTGTGGCCAGAAGTTGCACGCCGGTTGAGTAGGTTGGGTAGGGATGGATGGTCGCGGCCAGGTCGGCCAGCTTTAGCTTATTGCGCATGGCGACTGCGATCTCTGTGATGGTTTCTCCCGCTCTTTCGCCCACGATGCTCGCGCCGAGAATGATGCCATTGCTGAGTGCAACGATCTTGATGAGTCCAAGCCGGTCATCCTCGTTCACGGCACGATCCACCTTGTTGATGTCGAATGACTTGATGAGCAGGCCTTTGGCCTTGAATTTTTCATGCGCCACCTTTTCGGTCAGGCCGATCTGAGCAACCTCGGGAGAGGTAAAGGTGATGTGAGGCATCGCCGGCGATGTACCGGCGTTGTTGCCCGGTAACAGCGCATTGCGAACCGCCTGAAAGCCTTGCCATCCGGCCAGGTGTGAGAACTGCTCGCCGCCGATTACGTCACCTGCTGCGTAGATATGGTTGGCTGAGGTCTGAAGAAACTCATTGACTTCGATACCACGCTTTGAAAAGCGTACGTTTGCCACTTCCAGCCCAAGCCCTCGAACGAGCGGCGCACGCCCGGTTGCGACGAGCAGAAGATCGCCGGCGGCTTTGCCAGCTTCGGTATGCACGGTGATAGCTTCGCCGTCGGTTCGCGCAAATTCGGCACGCCCACTAAGGCGCTCTATCCCTTCCTGAGCAAAGATGAGGTTCAGCAGCTCCGAAACTTCAGGCTCTTCGCGGGGAAGAAGACGCTCGGCGATGACAGTTACCTTGGAGCCGAGTCTGCGATATGCCTGGGCGAGTTCACAGCCGATAGGGCCACCACCAATGACGAGAAGGTGCTTGGGCAGTCGGTCATTGTCGAAGATCTGCTGATAGGTGGAGTAAGGAACATCAGCAAGGCCTGGAATATTGGGAATTCGTGGCTCGGCGCCCGTGTTGATCAAGACTTTCTTCGCACGAATTCGCTGTTCTCCCACCTCGAGCGTGTGCGGATCGAGAAACCGCGTAGTGCCGATCAGAACATCCATGCCCTTCTTGCTCAGCGTCTCTGGCTCGGTGGGTTTATAGATTTGCTGGATGGTAGATCGCAAATAATCGCGCACTACTGTCATGTCAATGACCGGCTCGCTTGTTCTGACCCCATACCGGGCCGCGATCCGTGCGTGATGAGCAACCGTCGCCACTTTGATCAACGACTTGCTCGGCACACATCCGGTCCAGGTGCAGTCTCCACCGATCGGTCCCTTATCCAGCAGCGCGGTTCGCGCACCAAGTTGGACAGCGAAATCGGCGGCAATCAACCCGGAGGCGCCAGCCCCGAGTATCGCAAGGTCGTATTCAGGCGTGCTCATAAGATTCCTCGTCCGGTTTGAACGCAAGGTCTGTTGCATTGTGAAGCAGGAGCAAAGCGAAAACGGCCAACCCAACAGTGCCGAGCAGCAGCCCATCGATAGAGAGCAACTTGCCCAGCACTCCAGCCATGAGTGAGCCGCCGATGGCGCCCACGCTGAGCAAGACAGAATAGATGCCCATGGCTGCTCCTTTTCCAGTGCCAAAGCCAAGAGACTGCGCGAGCCATGCCAGTGCAGCCGGAGTAAAGCCACTCTCCACCATGATCAGCAATGCCGTTGCCGCCGTGATGTACCAGCGAACCGGTGCCGCAACGTGGGCTGAATGATTGATCGCGAAGAGCCCGAGGCAGACGAATGGCATGACCGATAAGGAAAGCCGCATCGCGGACCGGATGCGCATCCGTGGGAGAGCAAAACTCCAGCCGAAGACACCAGTTCCAAAAACAATCGCGTAACCGAGGAGAAGCCAGCCCACTTGGACTGGGCTGTCCGCGAAGATTCCATCCAGATACTGCGAACTGCCCGACTTCTTTGTCAGCAGAAACGGGAGCGTAGGACCGAGCCAAAGCCCTACTACGGCATTTACGCAAAGCCACACCGGAGCCAGAGTTCGGACCGAAGGGTCTTTCAAAGCGCGAAGCAGGCCCTGCCAGGCAGCTTTGGAGCCGTGCGATCTGCTGCCCTTTGCGCCGAAGAACAGCAGCGCGGCAGAGACCAGATACGCAAGAGCCACAAGGCTGAAAGCACGCGCGTCGAACACCTTCCAGAATTGGCTCCCCATCAGTCCGCCAAGGGCAAGTCCTGCCAGCAGCGAGAGTTCAAAGAAGCTCATCACTCGTGCCCGCAATGCGGAATCATGGCTGGTCGAATCGGCAAGATATGCCAACAGAGGAGGAGTGACGGCCGCGACGCCGACCCCCTCTAAAGCCCTGCTCAGAAAGAACACTTCAACATGGGAGCTGAGGGCAAAGAGCTGAACGGCAAGTGCGCCGACTAGCGCTCCGCTCACCATCAACCAGCGAGGCGAGACTGCATCGGAGGCTATTCCCATGGGAATGGAGGCGATCAGCTCTGCGCCGAAAGAGACCGCCCCCAGTAATCCAAGAAGCCCGGCGTCCACGGGGAAGCCATGTAAGCTCAGGATGGCCAGGTAAATGCCGATGAGCACGCCGCTGGCGCTACTGGCGATGCGAAGAAGCGCGTGAGCCAGAATTGTGATTCCCAAGCCGTAAGGTCGGTTCGAATTCATCGTGGCCTTTTCCCTGCGGCTCGGCTCGAAGTGAGCACTTTGGCCAGTTAGTGCGACTCAGAGCTTGCAAGCATCGAATCGACAAAGCTGTGCAGCCGGTCCCCAAATCCATCAGGAACCTCGAAAACCAGCTCATCTCCGGTGATAACAAGCATTTTTCGGGTGCTGTCGTAGACCGCATTGCAGCGCTGGCAACCGCGCAGATGCCGCTCGATCTTCTGACGCATCTCCACAGAAGTGTCGCCATCCATGTACTCGGAAAGGTGAGCGATTATCGTCTTGCAGCGAACCATGGATTCATTCCTTTCCAGCGTTCCCAAACAGAACGCTCAGGTTTGGCGAATATGGGCGAGAGGGACTCTCGGAGCATAATCCGTGCTCGATGCAGCCGTGTTTTTACAACCGACTCATTCAGGCCGAGAACCTCGATGGTCTCGGCAAGATTCAGCTGTTGCACATCGCGCAGCATGAACACCTCTCGATAAATCTCCGGAAGTTCGGCGATCGCCATCCTCACCGCTTCTCGGACCTCGCGCTTCTCCGCGGCCTCGCTTGGCAGCTCACGCCAGTCGGCATACTGCTTTGGATAAGAGGTCATCTCGCCGCTACCGTCCGAAGATCCCTCGTCGATGGACTCATATAGATTCTGGCGGCGCCTTTTCCAAATCATCTTCGCCTTGTTTTGAACAATGCGAAGGCCCCATTGCTTGAATTTATCCCTCTCAGTCAACTGCGAGAGATGCGTAAAGATCCCAATCATTGCCTGTTGCACTGCCTCTTCCGCGTCTTCCTGGTTGCGAAGAATCGAGTAGGCTTGCCGGTAATACATGCGCTCGTAGGGGCGTATTAGATCGTGAAAGACCTCACGCTCGCCTGCCAGGAATCTCTGGATCAGCTCGGTCTCGGCTTCGGTCTCGACTGCCTTTTGCACTTGCACATCCGAACATTCAGGGATTCAACCAATGATAACGATTCGCGAGAGTCCAAAACGTTACAACGCGCACGGAACGTGGCCAGATTCACCTCCATTGGGAGCCTTGTAACGTTTCTCCGCCTCGGAAATCGTTCAAATGCAGGAGGAATCGAATGAATGGCATGTCGGGAAAATTGATCATGGGCGGTGTAGCAGGTACAGGCGCGATGACGATGATGTTGTTGATCGCGCCGATGATGGGCGTACATATGGACATTGCTGCCAGCCTGGCAGGGATGGTTCACGCTCCGGGGATGGTTGGAATGGTCATACATCTGATGATGGGAATCCTTATCTTTCCACTGGTGTATGGGATTGTCCTGCGTCGCTATCTTCCAGGCTCGGCGCTTGTGCGGGGGCTGATCTGGGGTTCCATTCTTTGGATGATGATGGAAGTTGCCATCATGCCGATGCTTGGGGTGGGCGTATTCGGGATCAACGGCCCCGGAATGATGGGTGCGGTTGCTGCCTTGATGGCGCACCTCGTCTACGGAGGGCTACTCGGTGTGATCGCTGCGGGAGAGGCAACTCCGGAGTTGCCTAAGCTTGCAAGGGTTTAGCGATCGCCTCGTGGCCTTCATTTAGCAAACCGCCCAGTTCAACTGGACGCTCTATGCGCGACTGCCCGATACTGGTTGCTTGAGAAGAATGATTGGACGCAAGTTGCAGGGATTGAATCAAGCGAGTCCAGTCGCGCAATGAGTCTGAAGGGACAAGGATGCCTTTGAAATCCGCAATAGACGTGAATGGCGCATCAGCGTCCCCGCGATCCGTGAAGAAGGATGCAGATTACGTCTTCTATGAACTCACCCGCAGCATCTGTCCGCAGTGCCGGAAAGTCATCGACGCAAAGATTCTACTGCGCAACAACAAAGTCTACATGGCCAAGCGCTGCCCCGACTGTGGTCCGTTTGAAGCGCTTGTCTACGGGGATGCGCAAGCATACACGAATTTCAGCAAGTTCAACAAGCCGGGCACGATTCCGCTTGCTTATGGTACGGAGATCAAAGACGGCTGCCCCCATGACTGCGGCCTATGTCCGGACCATCAGCAACACGCTTGCCTGGGCATAATTGAAGTCAACAGCGCCTGCAACATGAATTGTCCGCTCTGCTTTGCCGACGCGCGGCCAGGCTTCAGCTTGGCGATGGAAGAAGTGGAGGCGATGCTGGATGACTTTGTCCGTACCGAGGGGAACCCGGAAGTTGTGCAGTTCTCAGGCGGCGAGCCCACGATTCATCCGCAAATCATCGACTTTGTGAAGGCAGCCCGTGCCCGCGGCATCCCATTCGTCATGATCAACACCAATGGCAAGCGCATTGCGCACGATGACCGCTTTCTCGAACAGCTTGCCGAGGTTCGCCCTTCAATTTACTTCCAATTCGACGGCTTCGATAGCGAAACCTATCGCATCATTCGCGGCGAGCCCGACATTCTTGAGGAGAAGTTGCTTGCTTTGGATCGGCTGGCATCTATCGGCCTCAACGTCACGCTCGTTCCGGCCATTGAGCGCGGAGTGAATGACCACGAAGTGGGTAGGATCATCGATCTTGCCATCAAGCACCCGGCGATTCGCGGCATCAACTTTCAGCCGGCATTCCACGCCGGCCGCCATATGCAGCACGACCCAATGCAGCGCATGACGATTCCCGACATCGTGAAGCTCATCGAAAACCAGACAACGGGCAAGTTCGTAGCTAGCGATTTCATCCCAGTGCCGTGCTGTTTTCCATCGTGCAACTCCGTTACCTACGCATTCATTGACGGCGACAAGGTCACACCGCTCTCTCGAATCGTTAACGTCTACGACTATCTCGACTACATCACCAACCGCGTCATGCCCGACTTCAGTCTGGAGATCAAGAAGGCGCTGGAAGGGCTGTGGTCGTCCTCTTCACTCGCAGGTTCGCAGAAATCAGCAGAGCAGTTTGCCATCTCCTGCCAGGCATGTGGGCTTCCCGAAAGCCTCACCATTGGGGATATCGCGAAGAATATGGTCATGATCATGTTGCAGGACTTCATGGACCCATGGACCTTCAACCAGAAGAACCTGATGAAATGCTGTAAGGAATTCCTGCTTCCCGGCGGCAAGCAGATTCCGTTCTGCTCCTACAACTCGGTCGGCTATCGCGAGCAGGCGCGCGCACAGTTGGACGCTATGGAGCCAAGGCGTAAGCAGGCTCGCCGCGAAGGTGTGCCGTTTCGCCCGGAACCTGTCGTCTTTGATTTCCATGCAGGCACGGAGCGCATGGAAGTCGCGTCGCTGCTGCAGATCGATGAAGTCAAGTCACACTAAAGGATGTCCATGGAAGAGCAAAGCGTCAAGCAGTGTTGCGCCACGTTCTACGGCAGTGACTTCGCGCGCATGCTGTTGGGTGACAGCTTTCATCCCGGCGGGACCAGGCTCACCACACGGCTTGGTGAACTGCTCGCCCTCAGCCCTCAATCGCATGTGCTCGATGTCGCTTCGGGCCGTGGAGCGAGCGCATTCCACCTCGCGGAGTCGTTCGGCTGCAAGGTTATAGGCGTTGACCTGAGCGAAGAGAATGTCCGCCTCGCCACTGCGGATACCTCCCAGCGTGGAATGATCGGTAAGGTCACATTTCAACTTGGCGATGCCGAACGGCTACCGTTCGGGAGCGAGACTTTTGATGCAATCCTCTGCGAGTGCGCCTTTTGCACCTTCCCCAGCAAGCCGGTCGCTGCACGTGAATTCTGTCGCGTGCTCAAGCCTGGTGGACAACTGGGGTTGAGCGACCTGACGCGAAGCGAGGCTGTAATTCCTGGCCTTGAAGGCTTGTTGTCGTGGATCGCCTGCATCGGAGATGCGCTGCCAGCAGAACGGTATGCTGCGACTCTTCAGGAGGGTGGTTTTCACGTCTCGCACACCGAAGATCACAGCGATGCGTTGGTTGAAATGGTGCGGCAGATCCAGGCGAAGCTGCTCGGAGCAGAGATCGTGGCAGGGCTCAAAAAGATCGATCTTCCAGGCGTAGATTTCGCCACCGGAAGGCAGTTTGCCCAAGCAGCCCTCCAAGCGACAAGCAACGGCTCTCTTGGATACGTCGCTATCGCAGCGAGGAAGCCCTAAGACGGACTGCACTGCCAACTGTCATTTTGTAAGCCTGGCTAGGTTGGTTCAAGCGTCTTCCTTTTTTTGCGCCGGACCCAAGGCACCTGGTTCCGCGACCAGGCCAATCTCCCTTTCGACCATCCAAGCAGATGTTCAGTGGGCTGTCTCGCCATCCAGGCCCGGCAGGGATTCGCTGTCGCCTGGGTCAAACGGGCCGCTTCCGTGGGGAAGGTAGATATCGTCCTGGGCCAGCAGCGCTTCGTAAACCGGCGTGTGTCGCCAGTGTCGGGCCAGCGCAAACGCGGTCATGTTGGCGATCATCAACGGCGGAACGAGACCGTACCCACCCGTCATTTCGAAGATGATAAGCACTGAGGTCATTGGGGCACGGACGATCCCGGCAAAGACAGCTCCCATGCCGACCACGGCGAATGCCCCAATGGCATCTTGCGAGTGGTGAAAGACCGCCACATCGATGTAGCCCACTGTACCGCCCAGCATGGCGCCCATAAAGAGCGCTGGCGCAAAGATGCCGCCCGAGCCGCCACTGGAGTAAGAACTGACTGTGGAAGCAAGCTTGAGGACACAGAAGACGGCCATGGCGGTCATTGTCATTTTGCCTGTGAGCACCAGGGTGAGGGTTTTGTACGGGTCGCCGGCAATGCCGTTCAGGTGGAAGAGCGCCAGCGCAGCGACCGCCATGCCGCCAGTGGCCGCGCCGCCGATGGCCGGATGCACCCAGCGAGGCACGCCAGTGAGTCGCGGGAACCACGCACGAAGGCCCAGCAGAGAATCGGTGAAGGCGACGGAGACAATGGCCGCCAACAGGCCCAGCAGCGCATACCACACCAGCGAGGAAGGATTGGTTAGCGGTAGGTGCCCTGCACGTGAAAGACCGGGTTGGACCCCAGAATCGAGTGCTCGACCGCAGCGGCAAGAGCGGCGGCCACGATGACGCCGGAGAGCATGGTCTGATCGAGGTCCCCGATCAGCTCCTCAAGCGTGAAGGTGACGACGGCGATGGGTGCGTTAAAGGCAGCGGCGATGCCCGCAGCCATGCCCACAGAAGCCATGCGGCGGGAGTTCTTGGGACCGAGGCGGGCCAGGCGCGCCAACATGCTGCTGACTCCCGCGCACACCTGCACCGTGGGTCCTTCAAGGCCGAGCGACGCGCCGGAGCCGATTTGAAGAGCGCATAGACAAACTTGCCGATTGTTTCGCGGACGGTGACCATGCCGTACCGCAGGGTGTAAGCCACCTTCACCTGAGGAATACCGCTACCCGCTGCGGCAGGCGCAAAGTAGGTCAGGCCGACACCTGCGACAAGACCGCCAATCGTGGGAGAAAGGATGGTCCACCATATCCAGCTATGCCCCGAGGCGGCGTTGGCACGGTCGATGAGGAGGGCCTCAAGCCCCATGATGCACAGGTGAAAGGCTACGGCGGCCAGTCCGCAGAGCCCGCCGGCCAGGATGGTCACGGCCAGCAGGCGCTGCCGCTCGCTGGGCATCCGGCGCAACAGCCAGGCGTAGAAATGTGCGTAAAGCCCTGGAGACCCGCCCAATAACTGGGTCTCGGCACTTCCTGGCTTGTCGGGGGAGTCACAACACCAGTATAAATGCGGAGTGAAAAGGGGCCGGAGCGTGCAGATGCGACTGAATCAGAGATGGAGCATTCAAGGCTTTACCGTTGAATGGAGTGAGGCGCATCTCTGAGGCAAACTCCCTTCCATCAACCGAATTGAGTAAAAGAGAAACATGATAAGGGCTACTTCAATCACGGCTCTCCAGAGCGGGTTGAGGCGATAACGATTTGTTTGATCCTGATTCATGAATAGCACCAATCTCGCGGATTGAGGTTTAGCAAATCAGGTCTGGCCTATTTCCATGCGATTTTCCGGAATATCGATAAGCCTTCGGTGTCTGTCGTCAGATCCTGAGTATCCTATGAACATTACCGCGTCACTCCCCTCCAAGCCATAATCGCCGGCGCTAAATCTCACCCATTCTGCGCAGGAATGGGACCATGGTCAGACCTTGGACGAACACAGAAAACGCGACGACGGAAAAACTGATCGTAATAATCTCTTCGCGTAACGGAATGGTAGGCGGAAGCCCAAGTGCTAGCGCCAACGCCAAGGCCCCTCGCAATCCTCCCCAGAACAGAACGAGTTGTTGCTTCCCGGTGACGCGAAGCGAGGAACGCGAAAACAGCAGGCAACAAGGATAGATNNCGGCCTAGCGTCACCAAAACGATAGCCAGGATGGCTGGAATCCATATTGCCGAGAAATTCTGACGAGCCGCGTTCATTCCAATCAAGAGAAACACTAAAGAGTTCGCAACGAATGCAGCGTATTCCCAGAAGGCTTGAACGGCTTCCTTTCCCCGCTCGGAGATCGTTTTGAGCGCCTTGAAATTGCCCATGACAAGTCCTGCGGTGATCGTTGCAAGGACGCCAGACAAACCAAAATGATCCGCCAACAGAAAGGACCCATAAGCGGCAACCGTGGTAACGGTTATCTCGACAAGATGATCGTCCGTACGCCCTGCGAGCAAGAGCGCTGCAAGCGCAACCAGGGCGCCGCAAAGGATGCCTCCCAGGATTGTCTNNGCGAGCATCGCGGAAATCCCTAGCGGTGTGAGATGCTGCCCAGAAGCCAAGGCAACGACTATGCCAAAAGCAACTGCAGCGGTCCCATCGTTGAAGAGACTCTCAGCTTCGATCAGTACCAGCAAACGACCATGAGCCCTGGCTTCCTTGAACGTGGCAATGACTGAAACCGGGTCAGTCGCAGCAATGAGCGCGCCAAACACAAGAGCACTCATCCATTGCCAATTCGCTAGAAAGTGCATTCCCGCCGCAGTTATGGTCGCAGAGAAAATTACTCCAAGTGTTGCCAGTACAACAACCACAGAAAAGTCCCGGCGCAATTGATTCCAATCAATGTAATACGCGGCGTCGAAGAGAAGCGGGGGAAGCAATGCAGTGAAAATGAGGTCTTTAGTCAGTTGGATGTTAGGCGCAAACGGCAGCACAGCAAGAAGTATTCCTGCCACCACGAGGCCAACGCTGTAGGGAAGCTTTAGCCGCCTGGTCAGCATGGCCACGACGGCTGCGATCAAAAGCAGCAAAGTCCCGGTTTGGAATTGGTACTCCATGCGTTCCCCTGCTTCCCATTCGTCCAAGTTGGCCCGGAACTTCCGTCGAATATTCAGAATACCTCTATGGCAANNACAATCGAGAGATGAAGCAGGCTGAAGAACACGACCCCGTTTGCGGGATGAAGGTCGATCCGTCGAAGGCTGCGGCAAGCGCTCAACGTCAAGGCGCAACAGTCTACTTCTGCAGTCAGGGTTGCGCCGCAAAGTTCCGCGCCGCGCCAGAGAAGTATGTGCAGGCCACGCCAGACTCAGCACCTTCGCAACCGGAGGCGAAAATCGAGCCGAAAGGGAACTACACCTGCCCAATGCACCCGCAGATCGTGCGTGATGNNTTTTTGCCCGCCATGCCCATGCAACACCTGTTCTCGGCGAGAGTGTGGGCCTGGATCGAGTTCGCGCTGGCGACCCCGGTTGTCCTCTGGTGCGGGCTGCCGTTCTTCGTCAGGGGCTGGCAATCAGTAGTGCATCGCAGCCTGAACATGTTCACCTTGATCGCCCTTGGCACAGGCTCGGCCTATCTTTACAGCGTCTTCGCTACCGTCGTTCCCCAGGTATTTCCTCCGTCGTTTCGCGGAGCCGGGGGGCAGATCGATGTGTACTTCGAACCGGCAGCTGTCATCGTCGCTCTGGTTCTGCTTGGACAGGTGATGGAACTGCGCGCCCGCAGCCAGACCAGCAGTGCTATTCGCGCGCTGCTTGGACTGGCTCCGAAGACGGCCAAGAGGCTGGACGATAAGGGCGGCGAAGCCGACGTGCCGCTCGATCAGGTTCAAGTTGGTGATCGGCTCCGTGTACGGCCAGGCGAAAAAGTTCCTGTAGACGGTACTGTGCTTGAAGGCCACAGTTCGGTCGATGAATCGATGATCAGCGGAGAGCCCATCCCTGTTGAAAAGGATAAGGACGCTAAGGTCACGGCGGGAACTGTGAACGCAACCGGCGGATTCGTCATGCGCGCAGATCGGATTGGCGCAGACACACTTTTGTCGCAGATTGTGAAGATGGTCAGCGAAGCGCAGCGGTCGCGGGCGCCTATTCAGCGGCTCGCGGACCGAGTGTCGTCATACTTTGTACCGGCCGTAATCGTTTCGGCCATTCTCACATTCGCTGTCTGGTTCCTCGCCGGTCCGCAGCCACGTTTCGCCCATGCCCTTGTAAACGCCGTAGCGGTACTCATTGTTGCTTGCCCGTGCGCACTCGGTCTCGCCACACCCATGGCAATCATGGTGGGCACCGGTCGCGGGGCTCGCGCGGGCATTCTCATTCGCAATGCTGAGGCACTGGAGATCTTCGGCAAAGTTGACACACTGATCATCGACAAGACCGGAACCCTCACCGAAGGTAAGCCGACGCTTAGTTCCGTCATCCCTCAGCCAGGCCTCGAGGAATCCGGCCTGCTCCAGCTTGTCGCCAGTCTTGAGCGCTCCAGCGAACATCCTTTGGCGGCAGCTATTGTGAAGGGCGCGGAAGCAAAGAAGCTCGCCCTGGTTGATGTGTCAGAATTCAGCTCCACCACGGGCAAGGGAGTAAAGGGAACCGTCTCAGGCAAGCTGGTAGCTGTTGGAAATGCGGAGCTGTTCCGCGATCTGTCCGTCGATCCTTCCGCGTTGCTCGAACGCGCTGAAGAATTGCGCAAAGAGGGCCAAACGGTCATGCTGGTCGCCGTGGATGGCAAGGCGGCGGGCCTGGTTGGGGTCTCTGATCCGATCAAGGAATCCACGCCCGATGCAATCCGCGAACTGCGTGCGGCGGGTCTGAAGATCATTATGGTCACGGGAGACAACAAAACTACTGCCAAGGCAGTTGCGGACAAGCTCGGGATCGAGTTTTATGCCGACGTGTTGCCTCAAAAGAAGGCGGAGGTCGTGAAGGAGCGCCAGGAAAAGGGCGCCGTGGTCGCGATGGCCGGAGATGGAGTGAACGATGCACCCGCGCTCGCCCAGGCTGATATAGGCATTGCCATGGGAACCGGCACAGATGTGGCGATGGAGGCTGGCGGCATCACGCTTTTGAAAGGCGATTTGCGGGGTATTCTCCGCGCCCGTCATCTCAGCAAGTCAACCATGCGCAACATCCGCGAGAATCTGTTCTTCGCTTTCGTCTACAACGCTGTCGGGGTACCGCTCGCGGCGGGTGTGCTTTTTCCCGCCTTCGGACTGCTTCTGAACCCCATGATCGCCGCGGCCGCTATGAGCTTCAGCTCCGTCTCGGTGATCGCCAATGCGCTGAGGCTCCGTACAACCAAGTTGTAGCTGCTTTTCGGTGACCTGAGCATTACCGACCATACATTGGCCTACCCGAATTGAGATGGTTTCAGCTAGCCGCTTGCAGACGAAACGACATCTTCAGAGCGAGTACCAAATGCGATGCTGACGACTGCCAATCAACTACTCATCCGCAACCCGTGCAAATTTGAGAACCTCCAGGAGGTGAAGCAATGAGAATGACAAAACTGNNTGGGGGTCGGATATTCGATCGACCATCTTCTACATCGGCGATCAGCGGCTCCGTAGGCGACGACGCGGGCTCGGCTCTGTTGAAGCGAACCGTCATTGGGGCAACAGTGCTGGTCGGTCTTATCAGTAAACAATTCGAGAGCCCCAAGGAGATGAAGCAATGAGAATGACAAAACTGCTTTTCGTATCGATCTTTGTACTCTTGCTAACGGGCTTTCACGGTGCATCACTGCAAGCCCAGGATGCGATCCCGAGTTCCGGCACGGGCATGAAGGACATGACCCCGCAAATGGAGCAGATGAAGGCACAGATGGAGCAGATGCGCACGCAGATGGCTCAGCTACAGGCCCTCATGAAGGATTCCATGGATAAAATGGCTGCTGCCGACGCTGCTATGAAGACCCACATGGAGACAGAGCAAGCCAGCATGAAGAGCCAGATGGCGTTGCAGCAAGCTGTGATTGACCACTTTCAAACGATGAATGACCATATGCAGTCCATGGCAGACTGCATGGCCATGATGCCGGATGCAATGAACATGCACAAGAAAACCGGAACGAAGATGAAGAAGGAAAAAGGGATGATGGGCGACCAGAAATAGACGATCCCGAGAGTATTCAGGCGCAATCAAACCGAGTTCACGAATCAAGGAGATTTCTATGAGTAGCATCACCGCTGTGAAGGATCCCGTCTGCGGCATGGAGATAGATACAGCTAATGCCGCTGGACACACCGAGCACGCTGGGCATACATATTACTTCTGCAGTTCCAAATGCAAAGAGAAGTTTGATCACAATCCGGCTCAATACCTGGGTAAGTCCGCGGAGAGGCCGAAAAGCGGCCACGGCTGCTGCGGCTAAATCCTAAGGTCGATGAGGCTTTGTGTAGCAGCACGGATGCGCACGATCAAGTCGTAGCACCGGCGCGGAGGGGGTCATATGATGAACGGCAGTTACGGATGGATGGGTGGCGGGATGTGGATCTGGGTGGTAACGA
>PLXP01000248.1 GCA_003151435.1 Acidobacteriaceae bacterium | reverse complement strand
TTGACTGCTGAGAGGGCGTATTTCCGCTGCTCCAACGGCTAGCGCTGCCCATCGCCGTTGGGACTGCTAAGTATCCCGGCATCAAGATCCACGACACGCCCATGATCCGCCTGATGGAAGTGCTCCTGCATGGCGGAACAGTAGTATCCGGCTGGACCACCCGCCAGATCCACGAGGTCGTCCTCGGCAATTTCCGCATCGGCGAGGAACGCTATGGCCTCAATCAACTCCGCTACGACCTGCGCAAACTAAAGGCGCATGGGTTGCTCGCTCGCGATGGAAAGCGCTACGCCTACCGCCTGACAGAGAAAGGAACCAAGGTCGCGCTCCTGTTCATCTTATTCCACAAGCAACTCTGCGGCCCGCTCGCCAACAGCCTCTTTCACCATCAGCCCGCTGCCGCCCTACAACCCAACAGCAAACTCGAAACCGCTTTCCACAAAGCTGACCACTCTATTCGAAACATCATTCAACTGCTCGAAGCTGCCTGATATTTGTTGAAGTATTCTTGTTTACGAANNGAATCTAAAATGAAAACAGCAGGCAAGGGGTAAAGCCCTCACCTGACTTTATTGCACCACGAAAGAGTTTTAGACATGTATATCAACAACGTTGTACTACCTACGGAACTTACTGCACGGCTTACAGAGTTTAGAAAGTCTTTCGACGCAGCACAGCGGATGATGGCGGAAGTCTCACTGAAATACCCATTACCCACTGTATTGCTGAAAGCCAACTAAACATCTATTCGGGGTGTTCCGGTCTATGAGGCCGGGGCATCCCAAACTCTTTTAGAATCTACATAAAGTGTGAGTGGGCGTAGACTCAACTCAATACTTGGTGAAACCTGATGCGTAACCTGCTTATAGTAATTCTGTCGTTGTGCGCGATAGTAGGCACATTTGTGATCCTTTCTCAACTCTCAAGCCCAACTGGGCCTGTTCTTGAGACACAAATGCAAAATATCGCAGACAAGGTTGCGAGCGATGCCGTTGACCAATATCAAATCACGGCAAAGTCCGGTGGACCAATGGACAGATGCGTTCAGGCTGGAATGGTGTCCGCTGCATTTCTCCAAGCTAAGAATGACGCACAGTATTCCACTTGGAAGAAAATAGAGCGTAAGGACTGTAAGGCGGCTGGCGTTTCCCAGTAAGCAGGGGAGTTAACTATGGATGACACGGTTGAGATTGGCACTATTGAGGCGACCCCGCACTGTAGCAAGTGCGGAAGCGATGATTTGCTCATGCCCGATGGTGCCCTCAGCAATGACGATCTGGCCGATGACAGTCTCATTACTTGCTCGAAGTGCGGAACTGTTACGACCTACACCACTCTTGTCGAATCCTGCGAAGCGGACGCCGCAAAGAACATCAAAGATGGCCTCGGGAGTATTGGTGATGACCTTCTTGACTGAAATGGATACATTAAGCGGGATTCTTCCCAGTTTAATTCCCAATTTGCGCCTCTTCCTCACGTCCAAAAGGGAGTCAAGTATTATTTTGACTTTGTAGAAGGAATTCTTCTATAATTTTCGCGCTCGGGAAGGAGCAATCCAATGGCAAAGGTACCGGCGTATCATACAAATTCAATGGAAGAGCCGCCGAAAAATAGAGAGGTCCACCATGATCGCGACGACTGCTTTGAAGGCAAGAAAATTGAAAAGAAACATTGGGAAATGGGGACCGGAAACAAGCCCCGCTGTAAGGAGTGCATCAAGCTCGGCTAGTACAACCGCTCCCTAAACGTAATCTCCCAATGAGGACCGATAACGTCGTTTGTATCCAGCACATCCCATACGCGTCTTAGGGATTGAACCGGCAACCCATATGTGAGACAAACCGAAATGGCACTCCAGCCCGCACCTGGTCCGCCATAAAAGGCAACTGTCGGCTCTGGATAGGAATGACCGCGACCGCCCTCGCAGGATTCAAAAGTTTCGATGTCGTGTTTTTGGAAAACTTCAACGGCTCTCCGAATGCCTACGTCTAGCTGCCCGACTATGTGATCTGTGGGCGGCGGTTCCGGCATCTGACATTCTTTCGGTGTGGACCGTGCCGTATGCAAAAGCAAGCCGCGAGTATTTTGCCGTATCTCAGGGTCTTTTGTGCGCTCTAGGGGTAACCGTGCCTGTTTATTGGCTTTCAAATGAATAAATCTCCTTTAAGTTAAAGCCGACTGACCTCTATGTGGACGTCTAGCCGTAAGCTAGACGTCCACAATCTCTTTAGGGAGTCAAATATATAATTCCCAAACATTGACATTGCCATCCAGAACGGTAGCAGCAATCTCATGCCCGAGGACGCGCGGGTAAGTGATCAGCGGATTGTTCCCACGAAAGCTATTGAGGTCAGTCCCGCAGAGGCCAACCATCTCTACCCGCAGCAGCAGGTCGCTTCCGGTGGAAGGCGGTTCTTGTACGTCGGTGACGCGAGCATCGCCTGGCGCGAGGAGCGATAGCGCTTTCATTCACACTCTCCTTGCGGCGCCTGAACCTGATCGCGCTTCGCGACTGACCCAATCCATTGGTCAAAGGGGTGCCACTCCTCGCAAGACTCCTTAGTAGCATATCCCGACGTATTGCGATGCGTGTCGATTCGCATCTTCGATGCGAAAGGCAGATCAATGAACATGCGTCCTCCTGGTACTGAAGCAAGCATAAGAAGAGAAGCTTAACTGACCTGAACTGTGACTAGCGATCATCGAGAACTCCGGCAATCTTTCATCCACTACTCAACCGTCGTGGCTCCCCCGAGACCGGCCGATTGGCCTAACTCGGGCGCTTCAATCAGCACACTGATGGTTCTCTGTCCTGAGGTTGGGGCGAGCGGAATTGCGATGGTCTGCTTCGCTGGTTCTGTTCGAGTGACCACCAGCTTCCTATCCAGGTAGACCTCCGCTTTGCCGACTACGTCGCGGAGAATTACCTGGCCGCCCTTCTGCTGGGTAGCCTCGCGCGGCGTGAAAGTCGCACGGTAGACAACGAAGCGGCCTCTGCGCAGCGGAGGAAGAAACGAGCTGGGGCGAAAGCTCGCCCAGGAGTTCATGTCGCTTGCCAGCAGCTGCTGGTTGGGATCGATCCGGTCCATCGAAGGCGGCGAGCGCTTCCACGTAAGAATGGCCAGCGGAGGGTTAGGGATCTCCGCAATTGCCGGCTGGGGGGGTACGGCCATCACCTCGATCTTGAGTTGAGCGGACGTGAGGCCAGGGCTGGTCGCTTCCAGAGTATAGCTTCCGCTCCCGTTCAGGCTGCTTTGCACGATGGCTTGGGCGAGGCCGTGGAATACGCTGTGTTGCGTTCCTTTTTCGGATTCGTGGTTGGTGGGATCGCCGTTGTTCAGGCCGATGATCCTGCCGGGGCCAGTGCTGATGAATGTCACCTCCGCATCCGCTGTTGGAACCACGCGGCCTTTGGAGTCGACCACCTCCACGGTGACCGGTTCCGCATCGAGCCCGTCTCCGGTCAGGCTATTGCGGTCAGATATGAGACGCAAGGCTGCGGGAGCGCCTGTCGTTTCGACATCATAGCGTGCGACTTCCTTGCCTCCGTTGCTGGCTTTGGCCTCTAACACACCAGGCGCGTAGGGTATCTCAAACGTAGCCATTTCATACTTGTCAACGGCCGAGCTACCCACTTGTTTGCCGTTCAAGAACATATCGACGTGCTCGGTGTTTGTGGCGATCAAGACTTTGATTGGCTTGCCCTCGCTGCCGGCCCAGTTCCAGTGCGGCACAACGTGGAGGATAGGACGATCGGTGATCCATTGCGCCTGATGAATCCAGTAGGCGCTCTTGGGAAAGCCACAAAGATCCAGTATTCCAAATGAAGACCCGGCCGCCGGCCATGAAAGCGGCTGCGGCTCGCCGCGATAATCAGACCCTGTCCACACCATCGTGCCAGCAATGAATGACCGCTCGGAAACCTGCTTCCACGCATCGCGGTGCGACAGCCCCCAGGGAAGCACCTGATCGTCGTAGGAATCGAGCAACATCTCCGAGCGATTGGTAACGTACTGATCGCGCGTCATCACGGTCGACGTATCCTCCGAGCTGAACATGGGTCTCGTGGGATTGACCTTGTGGTACTCGTCGAAATCGCGGTAGACGTAGTTGAATCCGGCCACATCCGCTGCCTGGGACGCGTTCACCGGGTTGAGGTCGGAGTTGCTCTGCGCTGCGGTCACTGGGCGGGTGGTATCGAGTTGCTTCACGGAGGCGCTCATTCGGCGAACGAGCTGATAGCCCATCTCGCTTCCCTGAGACGGCTCTTCGTTGAAAACCGACCATAGAATGACGCTCGGGTGGTTGCGATCGCGGCGCACCAACCAGTCAAGTTGACGCAGGTGCTCAGGGCTGGAGCCAAAGTTTCGGTTCTCATCCATCACCAGCATCCCGAGACGGTCCGTTGCGTCGAGGAACTCAGCCGCAGGCGCGTTGTGCGCGCAGCGATAGGCATTCGAGCCCATCTCCTTCAGCCGACGTATGCGAAAGTCCCACAAGGCATCCGGCACGGCAACCCCTACCCCAGCGTGATCCTGGTGATTGGCGGTGCCTTTCAACTTGACCGGTTCATCGTTGAGGAAGAACCCCTTGTCGGGATCGAAACGGATGGTTCGAAAGCCGTTGTGGATGGTCAGCTCATCCAAAGCAACTCCGTCGCGCTTGACGACAGTACGCACTGTGTACAAAGTCGGGTGCTCGACGGACCAGAGCTGCGGAGCCGTGACCGGAAGGGTAAACCTGGCCACCGATTCCACTAAAGGCTGAACGGTGGCCTCTGTGTGGCCGCTGACCACAGGCTTGCCTGAGGGATCGTACAGCGTGGACTCAACCTGCACCGTCGCAGGCTTTTCCTCGATGCTAGAAAGTGTCGTCTCCACAGGAATTGACCAGGTCATATCCGCGTTGCGGACAGGGTTCGCGAAGACTCCGTCGGTTTCAATATGTATGGAACTCCGCTTTACCAGCCAGGTGTGCCGGTACATGCCGGCGCCTTCATACCACCAGCCTTCCATGGCATTGGCATCTACCTGAACCGCGATGACATTGAGGTCGGAACCGAACCGCGCAAACGGCGTGATGTCGATGTAGATAGAGTTGTAGCCGGACCAATTGCGCGCAGACAGAACTCCATTCACCCATATGGTGGAGTGAGTAGAAATGCCGTCCAACTGAATCTCGAGATGCTTGCCGTGGTCCGACGGATCAAGGCGGAAGTACCTGCGGTACCACCCCATGCCGCGCTGACGATATCCCTGGGAGATGTTTGCATGAGCATCGAACGGCTGCGCGACAGCCCAGTCGTGCGGCAGGTTGACACTCTTCCACGCGGAGTCGTCATACTCCGGCGATGCCGCCCCGGACGAACTCCCCGCCTTCGCGTTGTCGTAGGAAGGCTGATGGCCGGTGATCTCCGGAAACGGGATATCCCCCTCATGGAACAGCCATCCTCGATCAAGAGAAAGACGCTCGCGCAGAGCAGAAACCCCGGATGCGAGACTCTGCGAGCCCGCAAGCGCCGGCAAAGCAACGGGCATGAACAGCGGTACGAGAACAAACCAATGGCGAAAGGAGGATCTCATACAGCAGCAAACTCCAGATGGTTGTGGCAAATCGTCGCGGTCGGAAGAGTTTGAAACTTCACTTGTACTTCGGGTCGCTCTCGGCGGGGCCGTCCAGCGTGATCTGATAGACATAGGCCGCTTCACCCGCGGGCTTGGCCGGCGCCGTAATGTGCAGACCGTCCGCCTGTTGCTCAAAGCTCACCTTGGCATCGGACCCAAACAGGGTGACACTTTGAATTCGTTGGCCGCCCAGGGCGCCGGAGCCAAGCAGGTGGATCACTGCCTGGCCGGAAGCGGGCCAACCCAGCTCGATGGCGTAGAGGTTATTCCCTTTCGTGGTGAAGCGGAAGTCTTCGGCGGTATAAGGCTTGGTATCGGCGTCGTGGAAGGAGCCTGCTGCTGCTTTTGTTGGGCCTTCGCCATAGACCTTCCATGGCCGCGTGCCATAGATGGCATCGCCGTTTACCTTAAGCCAGCCACCGACGGCGCGGAATACCTCCTGCACCTCGTCCGGAATGGTTCCGTCGGCACGGGGTCCCACGTTCATCAGCAGGTTGCCATTCTTGCTCACCACATCGGCCAACTGATCGATGACGAAAATCGGCGTCTTGAACGTGTCATGATCGATGTAACCCCAGCTCTTGTTGCTCACGGACGTATCAGTCTGCCAATACTGCGGACGGATGTCGGCCAGTTGGCCCCGCTCAATGTCGAGCAGGCCGGAGTGTTCCTGCATGTCAACCCATTTGTAGCTGACAATGCCAACTGGGCCATTCTTTAGCGACTCGTTATAGTAATACGCCGCGAACTTGGCCAGGTAAGGTCGCACCGAGGGTTGGCCGATCCACCAATCAAAGAATATGAAGTCAGGATGGTACTTCTTTACGATCTCTGCGGAACGGGCCAGCCAGTCCTCGCCATACTCCGGGCTGACATAGGTCCAGTCCTGGGCGAGGTTCGACCCTTGAGCGTCCTTGCCATCCTGCACCTGCATCTGGGCAGGCCCGTAGAACGCCGCGTTCTTGGGATCGTTCACATCGGAGGGAATCCTGCGACCCCCATTCATGAACCAGTCGTGCTCGATACGGTGCGACGATGCCCCAAGGTGCAAACCTTCAGCGCGAATCGCCTTTGCGAGATCGCCAACCAAATCTCGCTTCGGGCCCATCTTGACGGCCGTCCAATCGGACAGGCTGCTGTCATACATCTGAAAGCCGTCGTGATGTTCAAAGACGGGCACAACATACTTGGCTCCAGAGTCTTTGAACAGTCGCGCCCAGGCCTGGGGATCGTAGTGCTCTGCCTTGAACATCGGTACAAAGTCCTTGTAGCCGAACTGACTCAGTGGACCGTAGGTCGCGACTTGATGTTTGTTCTCCGGTGTGCCCTCGAGATACATCATCCGCGGATACCATTCGCTGCCGAATGCGGGAACGGCATACACACCCCAATGAATGAAAATCCCGAACTTGGCATCCTTGTACCAGGTGGGCACGTCCCATTGGGATAGAGAGCCCCAATCAGGTCGAAACGGACCTTCATGCCCCACCTTGTCCACTTCCTTCAGCATGACATCGCGGGCCGGATCGTACTTCGCAACCGAACTCTTCCATTGCTGTGCGATGCCCTCGGCCGGCAGACTGGCAGTTGGCGCTACAGAGGACGCTGTCTGCGCGGGCATCCATGCTGTGTTGCAAGCCAGAGCTGTAAAGGCGATGCCGGTCAGTAAGCGCTGGCCAAGCTTGCGATTTCTTCTTAACATCGATGCTTCTCCTGAGTCAGATGGCGTGGTCGCGTTGGCTAACACATTTCGATTTGCCCAAGCAATAGATACCACTCAATGCCGGCGACTGGATAGCGGCTGCGGAAACGGCTTCAGTGCGGCCGCCATTGAGTCTCGGTTCCCATTCACTTCGTTCTCGCAACCCGCAGGGTCGCAGGAGTCCCAACTGTTCCATTCCACGCGCAGGGCGGGCGCGAGTTGCTGCCGAGCAACGACTTTGCTGCGCGGAGCTGTAGCAGTTGTGACGGAATGGGTTCGATGACAGGGCAGCATTCGATGGCGATCATCCATGCTTTTTAGGGTTGAATGTCTGTTTTTGACGTTTCAGTCAACGTTTACTATTCTGTTAGAGAGTTATCCGATGCATGGGTAGGTTGTCAAGAAAATCATCAACACTACGGGCCCACGTCAAGGACCCGTGGCCGCTTGAGACGCTTGCTTCCATCCTTCACGCGCACCAGAGAAACAGGGTTCTTGCCGAGTTCGACAATGCCCCACCGCTCCGCACACTTGAAGACCAAGTGCATGATTCCCCGTACATGAGTCTTTGACTTTGGAGCCAGCTGCAAGTCGCGCAACCACTGTTCCATCGCCATCGGCTTCAGCTTATCCACGGGGTGCTCTCCCCAACGTGGACGGATGTGGACTCGGATGTTTGACAAATGCGACTTCCGAGTCGAGTAGCGCTCCGAGAGTTCATGCTCGATATAGCGGTCGAGCAAGGCTCCAAAAGACGCCGCCTCCACTTCCGCGCGTGGAGATTCTTCGTTGAGCCGAAGAAGAAGAGCTTGCGTAGCCTTCCGTGCTTGGGTCTCCGTCGTAAGCAGATTGCGATCTCCAAGGATTACACTCTGCCGTTTACGCTTTCCCTGAGAGTCCGTGTCGTAATAACGGAACTCCCACACATCCGGTCCGCGTTCGCGCTTCCTCAACCGCAGACTTCCGTATTGATACCGTGTCCGAACTAGCAAGGGTTGATCTCCTTTCTGGTTACGGGCACGAGTGGCTGATTCCAGCCTACTGTGCCTGGTCGTTCACGTCGAGGACTTCGTAATCCTCATCAGTGCGGCGAGCCATAAGTTCTGAAGCGCGGAAGCGCCAGAGTTTGCCAACACGCAAGCCTACGACGATACCCTTTCTTGCATACCGTTGCAGGGTTTTGGGGTGAACTTGAATCAAAGCCGCAGCGTGCTCGCTGTCGATAAGCGGCTCGAAAAATGCGGGAGGATGAGGGGAATCGAACATTGTTCGCACGCTCCTGAAACCACAATGGACGGTGCCCGAACGTGCGTCAACCCCACTGGTTGAGGCCGCTTTCCAGTTCATCGATACGGAAAGTGAAAATAAAGCGAAGTTTCGGAAACCCCGGTTGCACCTAGTCGCTACAGGTGCTTTTAAGGAACAATTGGGAGTCTCAATTTTTCAGCTTTATGAAAGTGAAATTCGATTTGTACCCGCTTATCCACTAGACAAATCCCCGATGACATTCCCCGGATGGCTGAGACTAGCCGAGACGCGGTCCGTGTCAAGGCCGGGCAAAGCCCGCCGCTACGCGGTCAAGAGCCTTGACACGGACCTCCATCGCCTCGGCACATGATTCCATCTATCCGGGGAATGTCATTCTCAAATGTCTCCCAAGAAATGCTGGTCAGAGACTCATCCCGAGGTCGTGCCCGTGACTAATCTCATGCTGCGGTGCTGGCGGTTCGATGTTCTGTACAGGTAGGTGAGCAAAACCATGCTGAAGCGCGGGATGAGGCTGCGCCTGCTCTCTGGCCAGTTCAGTTGCCGATGGACGCGCCGAAGAGATGCCGAGCGATTCACGTAGGTGGTCTACTTCGGAAGTAATGATCGTGATTCCATCGCGACCGCGCGAAGCGGCGACGTAGAACTGTTCCTGCTTCATCATGTCGCCGGAGAGAACCACCGCGTCCACGGTCTTTCCCTGGCTGCGATGCGCGGTAATGGCATAGCCATGGTCAAACTCCCGGTAATTTGACGGCAAGGTCCGGCCATCCTCAAGTTGAATGCGGCCCCCATCGACACCGCGCACTTTAGTCAGTTCACCGTTTGTGGCACGGAAATCTGCCTCCCGGCGATTGCCCGTCAACAGAAGCCGGTCTCCAGGAGCTACTTCGATCTGCTGGCGCTCATGTACAGAAAATGAGCGTGCCTGCGTTGGACTCACCGTGCGCTCCACGCCATGCTGATCCCTGACAACGATGTGCGACGTGTCTGCACGTTCGACGGTCAGCGATTCGTGTCTGCCAATCCCATGTGAGGAGCGATGGAACAATAGAACCTGGCCTTCCTGATAATTCGACAGATCCTTCTTTTGCGCGTCGGTCCATTGCAACGGTATATGGCGGTCGAAGACGATGCCGCGCTCCAGTTCGCCGCGCTGCTTCATATCTTCACGGATTGCATGGGTAATCCTACCGATCTCTTCATGCGTGCCGGCAACGACGAGCACCTTGCGGAACGGGTCCAATGTCAGTTCCCGGTAAGCCGATGCCACTGCCTGGGCGCGCTCCATGTATGGAACCTCACGAACTGTCCCAAGCTGCTCCAACTTCTCAAACCCCTGCTCTGGCGACTGCCTTAAAGTTTGGATTGCATCCCGATATTCAGCCTGTGTCTGCCGTTGCACCCCGGTCAACGAGACGCTTTTCATCTGCGATTCGCGTTCCAGAATGCGTAAGGCGTCCGATGCCTCGACACTTTTGATTTGCCGTGTGTCGCCGGAGAATAGAATCCGCGCATGTTCGCGCTCTGCCAGCTTGAGCAAACCCTCCATCTGTCGGCCCGAAACCATGCCCGCCTCATCGACGACCAGCACCTTGCCGTGCAGTGAGGCTTGCGCTGGGTTGTCCAGTAGTCGCGAGATCGTCATAGCATCGTTAAATCCGACCTTCCGCAACTCCTCTACTGCGCTTCGTGTTGGAGCGACGGCCACAACGTCGCGGCCCCCATCGCGCAAGCCGCGGTCGATTTCATGAAGGGTTGCGGTCTTGCCGGTTCCCGCCGCTCCTCGCAGATTGATGGAAAAATCGCGGGAATCCAGAACCTGATGAATGGCCCGCTGCTGTTCTTCTCGCAGGCGCTCGGAAGGGCGGAATTCGCGCTCCCCGCCCAGCCGCTCGAAGCGCGCGATGCCACGATCTACTGCCGCAATCATGCGCTGTTCGCGGTCAAGACTTTCGCGTGTAGCCAGGTTGTGTCCGGCCCGAATGAGAGAACCCTGCGACTGTTCTAGTTCCAAAGCGCCGCGCAATTGACCAGGATCAATCTGCCCGCGTCCATGACGCAGGGCCTCAGTCATCAATTCGTGATCGCGCACAACGGAGTTGCGCTCGAAGAGATGCTCCTTTGCATACTGAAGTGATTCCGATGCCTGAAAGGATTCGTGAAGAATACGTGGATTCCGCTCCAGGGACTCCGCGCGAAGATCTTGCAGCGTGTGCTTTTCCTCCGGGGCAAGCCGGGCCTGCTGTTGTTCTCTCACCTTGTCCGTTGCGATTTCAGCCAGCTTGTCCGCGCGGGATTCACGGACGAGGACGGCAACTTCGTTATCGGTTGGCTTGCGGCCATGCTCCAAAGCAAACCGTTCGACAGCCGCGTCACGCTGCGCGCTCCGCACGCTGTACTTTTCGAGCAATTCTTTCGAGACACCGCCAATCTCGAATCCATGATCTTTGCCTTTGGAATCGCGGCGCGGCTCGATCTCATAGCCCAGGCCACGCACCCCACGCGCCAGCGCATTTCGGTAGACCTCCGTCAGGTATGCCCGCCGTTCATACAGTCCCGATGCCTGTAGCGCCTTCCAGCGGCCCTCAACGCCGTCGTAGGTCAGATTGGCCGCAACGGCATGTGTGTGGAGTTGTGGGTCGAGCTCGCGGCTGGTGTCGTGCCGGTATGTAGCGACAATCCAGTTGGCCGTCGTTCGATCCTCGTTCGCGCCGTTCAGGCGAACGCGCGTCGCAGCGTGGCTCTCTGCCTCTGTAAGGGCCTCGCGGACAGCTCCGTCATGAGCTGCCACCAGGCGCTCATCCCCGCCAACGAACGCCTGAATGGAAACCGACTTCGGCGCGGAAAAGGTTAGATCATACAAAGACCGCCCTTTACTCTGTTCGCTCCCGTCCAGGCTGATGCGGTCCGCACTGTGGCGAGGCCGGAGGAACTCTCCCGTCTCCGGGTGCAGCCCCTCGCGCACCGCTTCAAATTGCTCCCGAGTCACCTCTCCACGCAGGCCAAGCAACCCCGCACCCTGGCCATGCCACTCCCCTTGAACGCGACGGTACTCATCGTAATAGTCGCTGTGTTCAAGATGCCGCTGGGCATACCCGGCACCGCCCGTCATGGCCCGAATCGTCAACATATGCAGACGTTAACCTTGTTCGAAATCACAATGCAACTTGGGCACTTTTAAGTTCCCTGAGCCTTCTCGACGCAACTTTCGCCATAGATAGAACCTTGGCTGCCATAGACAGGAAGTATTGGACATGGAGGGGCGTTTTACGTCACGGTGGGTAACGAGGACGGACCCATGATGAGCGAGCGGCAAGCGAGCGATGGAAGAACGGGCGGAGGAAAGGCATTGGAGATGAAGAAGCCCCCCGGTTCAGCGGACAGCACTTTCCCAGGCAGCGAACGGCGGATAGAGCGGATGCTGGATAGCTGTGAGGCTGCCGCGATCCTGAGAATTCACCCCAAGACGCTGCAACGCATGGCAAGAAACGGAGAGATTCGCGGCGTGCAAGTCGGCAAGCTCTGGCGCTTTCGGAGTTCCGATATCGAATGGTGGATCGGTACTAAGCTGGCGAGCTGAGCTTTTCCACGGAGAATGTTCGCTGATGCATCGCGGTAGAAATTCCTGCGAGCTTGCATATCGGCCTACGATGAATTTTCTCCGANNTTAGGACGGCTGAAACATTACACTGAGGCCGAACGAAACTCGAATAGCTTCGGATTATGTTAGACAATGATCGAAGGTTGTTCGAGCACAATCCGGGTCACGTACTCCGCCCGACGGCTTGTTAGGTTGGTGCTTTCGCGCAAACAATCGCACTAACACACGCAAGTACGGGCTACTGCATAAACGATTTTCGCAGGAGACGAGATGTGCTCAGTCACATCTCACCCCTCTCGGAGTGTAACGGCCTTGTCTACCGACAGGAAGACGCTGGACAGGTTGCTAGTGGAAGCTACTTCAGGTGCATTAGGCTTTGGCGATGCATCATCTCGACGGCGTTCCCGCCGCCAGGGAAGCCGCAGCCATGGTTCGCCTGATGCTGAAAAGCGGTGTGTGCTCTGTCGGCGCACGAACGAGTTTGCAACTGATGGTGATAAGGGTGTTAAGGCACAATCTAGCTATTTACTTGACGCCACCAACCCCAACCAGTAGTGTTTTGGGTTGTGGACGAGGATTATCCTAGGACGTTGCTTGAGTTGGAGAAGCGTTTTTCCAGCGAAGAGGCCTGTGCCGAATATTTGGCGGCGCTGCGCTGGCCATCGGGGTGGAGTTGCCCGTGCTGCAAGGCGGTCGAAGGCTGGGCGGTGCGGCGCGCCCGCTGGCTCTGCGGTCAATGCCGCTACGAGATGTCGGTCACGGCTGGGACTATTTTTCAGGACAGTCATCTTTCGCTGACGATCTGGTTCCGCGCCATGTGGCAACTCACCAGCCAGAAAAACGGCATCAGTGCCCTTGGCCTACAGCGCGTGTTGGGTCTGGGGAGCTACAAAACAGCTTGGGCGATGTTGCATAAGCTGCGCCGGGCGATGGTTCGTCCAGGCCGCGACCGCCTGTCGGGCACAGTGGAAGTTGATGAGACCTATTGGGGCACCGAGGAATCCGGTCTGATCGGGCGGTTGACCGTGAACAAGGCGATTATCGCCGTGGCGGTCGAGGAGGACGGCAGAAAAATCGGCCGCGTCCGGATGCAAACGATCCCGAATCTGACGCGAGTAGCCTTGCATGGCTTTATCGCTGCATCGGTTGAGCCCGGCAGCACGGTGCGGACTGATGGCTTCAAGTCCTATCTGGGGCTGGACGGTTATGTCCACCAGCGTCACGTGCAAACAGAACAGCCAGAAGAAGAACACGTGCTGCCCCGCGTGCATCGCGTCGTTGGACTGCTGAAACGCTGGTTGATGGGAACACACCAAGGCGCAGTGTCGGCCGAGCATCTGGACGATTATCTCAACGAGTTCACCTTCCGCTTCAACCGTCGCACCTCGGCGTCACGCGGCAAACTGTTCTACAGGTTGGCGCAACAAGCCGTTCAGATTGAGCCGGTTCCGTTCGCAAAACTGGTGAAACCACAACCGGTTGGGCCTNNAAGGCACAATATCCACCTTCGGCTACCGGGTACACTCATCCCAGGCATCCACGATTGGATATGATATAAACTGTCTACGCGGCCAGTACCTTCAGTCCTGAGCAAGAGTACGACGAGTAGAGCCGGAGCAATTGCGGCCCCACTTGTGATTCCGCTACATCTAGTTCATGCGAAAATGATGCAATTGCGACGCAAGCAGACGAAACGCACGAATTCTTCGATCATCCCAACAGCCTCTGACATAACATCAGAAGCATCCGCCAGCATGATCGTCCAGGCCGACATGATTGCCTTCTGCTGTCTGCTGGTCCTGACAGCCCTTATTTGCACAAGGGTGGAGTCTAGTGCGCAGGAAGTCGTGTCTCCTTCTGCAATGACGCACAGTCATACTCCCGTGAGCAAACTACCCGCAAATACAGTGATGCCTACAGCGTCGGCGATAGATTTTGACAATACAATCGCGGCATCGAAGATCAATTTTACGCTTAGAAACAGTGTCAGCCCGCAGCGATACTCTATCGAAACCATGGCAGGCGGAGTTGCGGTATTCGACTACAACAATGACGGACTTCTGGACATCTTCTTCACCAATGGAGCCGCTATTCCATCGCTTGAGAAGAGCGATCCAAGCTACTACAACCGACTCTTCCGCAACAATGGCGACGGAACATTTACTGACGTAACAGCGAGCGCGGGCCTGCAAGGCTTGGGCTACTCCATGGGCGTAGCTTCTGGCGACTACGACAACGATGGCTTTGTGGATCTATATGTCGCTGGCGTCAATTTCAATCAGTTATTCCATAACAATCACAATGGAACCTTTACCGACGTAACCGCAAACGCCGGGGTGAGCGGAACTCTTCCGAAGTCTGGAAAGCCGTGGTCTGTGACTGCCGGCTGGTTCGATTACAACAACGATGGACTGCTTGATCTGCTTGTAATCAACTATCTGGACTACGATCTACACAGTGCGGCTCTTTGTAATCTGGAGGGCGTGCCTGCCTACTGTTCACCGAACGGATTTCTGGGAACGCAGAACATCCTTTATCTCAATAATGGGGACGGAACGTTTACTGATGTATCGGCGCCGTCCCACATTTCTCAGTATATCGGCAAGGGGATGGGTGTAGCCTTTGCCGACTACGATAATGACGGCTTCACTGACATCTTTGTTTCGAACGATACGTTCCAGAATTTCCTTCTTCATAACAATGGCGATGGAACATTCACTGATGTCGCATTGGAGGCCGGAGTCGCATTTACTGGAAACGGCAAGACGGTGGCTGGAATGGGCGCGGATTTTCGCGACCTGGATAACGATGGCAAGCCCGACATCTTTCATACAGCCATGTTCGGCAATACTTTTCCGCTTTATCACAATTTGGGCGGCGGCCAATTCGAGGATGCCACCAGCCGTGCGGGGCTGACAACTATGACTAGCCGTTTTACCGCCTGGGGAACCGGCGCCTTCGACTTTGACAACGACGGGAGAAAAGATCTGTTTGCGTCCAGTTCAGATATTCTCGACAATGCCGATGCGCTTGTGCACCGGCCCTTTGCGCTCCCGAACCTAGTGTTCCGCAATAAGGGTTCACTTAACTTCGAGGATGTGAGCGCCAAGGCCGGCTCGGCTTTTTCCGCACCCGCTCCGCATCGTGGAGCAGCGTTTGGCGATCTCAATAACGATGGAAAAATAGACATCGTCGTGACGGTACTGAACGGTCCACCGGAACTGCTGATGAATCGCTTGATGAATCACAGCCACTGGATCATTCTGAAGTTGGTTGGCGTCAAATCCAACCGCGATGGCCTGGGGACAAAGGTGAAGATCACGACTTCCAATGGCGATCAGTACAACGAAGCAACAACCGCTGTCGGATATAACTCGTCCAGCGATAAGAGGGTTCACTTTGGGCTGGGCAACGCAGACGTAATCGATAAGATCGAACTTGCATGGCCAAGCGGCATAAAGCAGATATTGACAAACGTCAAGGTTGACCAGATTCTCGCCATAACGGAAGATCGGCAATAAGCGCATTTCTCATTGATGCTCCGCGCCTGACAACCTTTGCGCGAGCGCGGATTCTCCATTGCGGCTAAGCAAATCAATAAGCGCGCGCAGGACTTCCGGTTCGTTCCGTGCATACGCAGCAGCGACTTCAGAGGTCAGTCTGGCATCCTGATTCTTGCCAAGATGGAAGTAAGAATCACATAGCATGTACAACAAGACAGGGGTCGTTGTCCGTGATCGCAGCAGCAGGTCAGCCGCATCTGCCCATCGTTGCTGCCGATAGCGCACCTCGCCTAATTCAGCAATTGCAGAAAGATAGTTGCGGTCGTTCGCAAGCTCAGCCTCAAACTCCTTCTCGGCCGCATCCAGATCACCCTGTTGCAGGGCTGCCAAGCCTATATATGTGTGCGCACCCCGGACCTTTGGCGCTATCTCTATTGCATGATTAAGTGCGCGCTTGCCGTCTTTTGTATTTCCCATTGAAAGATAGATAGAACCGACAAGCACATACGAATCTCCAAGTGGTATAGCGGAAGTTCTGGATTCTGTCTGAAGCAGATGGAGCGCATCGTCTTCGTGGTGCTCGGTCAGCAGTTGCCTTGCCTGGTCCCAGACAGACATATTTCCCTCGCTGCCCAAAGCCGGAGGTGCGAAAGACATTTGATCCATCATGTGGTGTAACTCCGCCTCGTGTCGTGCTTCTTCAGTCGCTCCAATGCCCGTGAATGCCCGCGATAAATAGTAGTGCGCCTGGATCTGGGCTGGGTTCACCTGTAATGCCTGTTGCAGGGTATTGACCGCCTCTTGATATTGCTTAAGTTCCAGTTCACAATGCCCAAGCTCTACCAAAGAGTCGCCATCGCCTTTCTTCAAGGCAAGAATCCTTTCAAATACGGCTCGGGCCTCCTGCCATTGGGACAATTTGACATCGGCGGAGGCAAGCAACTTCAGTACGCTCAAATCGCCGGGATGCTTTTCAGCCGCTCGTGCAGATAATAGAACGGCATTGGCGAAATCCATTTTGTAGTAATATGCAGCCCCGATGTCAAAGTCGATTTTATCCAAGGTTGGATCAAGACGTTGAGCCTTTAGCAGCATCTGAAGGCCGGATTCGCTGTCTCCTGAAGCGCGAATCAACTCACCAAGCTTTTGCCATGCTTGCGCGTTGCCAGGCTCGACTCTTACGCACTCGCGGATTGTTTTCAGTGCTTGGTCGTCCTGCCCCTTTAGGTGATACGCCTGGGCGAGATAGAAAAGCGCATCGCCATTCTTTGGCTTAATTTTCAAGAGACGCAACAATAAGTTGATGGTTTGATCCTGGTTGCCAACCGCCAACTGAGCGGTGCCCAACTTAAATAGGAGATCAGTATCTTTTGGCGCGAGTTGCAGGGCTCTCTCATAAACATGCGATGCTTCAGCTTGGTTCCCAGACTCTTCTAACAGCATGCCCTTCAATTTGAGCGCTGGCACAAAATCAGCATGATTTTCCAGCAGTTCGTTGGCAAGAGCCAAGGCATGTTTCATATCTCCGCGCTCGGCCATGCCGATCGCCCGTTGTAATTCCATCAATAGGGGAGAAGGGACGGGATGAGACGAAGCCTGCGCTCCACATGAAACAGTTGCGCAGACCGAATAGATCGTAGACAACAAGCAGAGGCAAAGAGCAATCCCGGTTGCTCTTGAGCACAGGCCTCGCGCATTCTCTCCGTCAGATGCTATCCCACGCATTCGTGCGCCGGTATTGAACATGTTTTTCAGCGTATCATTCGGTCTTGCGCTTGTTAAACTCTCTGGGCGCGAATACCCATCAGGAGATCATAACGGCTGTTTGCGCCTAGGCAGTTCTTTCTATTTCCAGGCTGCAGGATCGAGGGATACATAGGTTGGACGATTCCGGTCTGCCTTCAACTGCCCATCTTGTTCCGTTAGCTCCACCACTTGAAGTACAGATCGATTTGCGGAGTTTGGAAGATTAGGAACTGCATCTTTTCCTCCCTGTTGCACAAAATAAAAAAGAAAAGCGCGTCCGCTTTGTATCTGAACATCAGCGTGGTGCCCTTCTGACTGGTCAGATGGAAACTGCCCAGATCCGGCAAGCAGATTATCTTTTTGCGGAGTCCAGTGCAATGCGTCGGATGACTTATAGACTCCTAATCCATTCCACGCATCTACGATCATCCAGATGCTGCCCTTCCAGCGAAATACAATAGGCCCTTCACTGGCACGGTCATGGATAGCCACGCCGCCGGCTGTCCAATGAAAGAGATCCGGGCTGTTTACATAGTGGATGTAGCTCTGATCCTGTTCATCTTTGTACCAGAGCCGCCAATTACCATCGTCTGTCTTAAGCACGCACGGGTCAATGGTGCGGTCAGAGGACAAAGTCAACTTTGAATCAAATTTCCAGTTCAATAAGTCCTTGCTTGTAAGGTGAATTATTTCACGCGGTGCATTCCAGTCGTGGAAGGTGCCCGGCACAACGGTAACAAACATGTGGTAGAGACCACGATCCCACAGAAGCTCGGGGGCCCAAAAGGTGTAATCAGACTTTCCGTATGGGATTTTTGCCGTACCAGCGTACTTCCAGGTCGTACCACCATCTTTCGACTCAGCGATGCCGATCTGCGTTCCATGAACCCATGTGACATCTTTTGGGTCGGGATTGGGTATGTCAGCTCGCCTGTTTGTATAGAACATCATCCATTTCTTTTCAGCGCGATTCCAGATTAGTGACGGATCGGCTGCTCCATCGTGGACAGGGTCGCGGAACAAGGGCTTGGGCGCCGCCTTGGCAGATCCAGTTGTCTTCGGATTCTCTGCTTTGGATGGCGCAACGGCGGCGGCTACTAGAAGCATCGGTATGAGCGCATTAACAAGAAACAGAACGGGCATACCGCATCTACGGTTTAACATCTTTTCCCCCGAGGTTTGGCTTTTCGAAAACGAACAGTGAGAGAAGAAAGCTGGACCACCCACGCATCAATGCGTAGGTGATCCAGCCCGGTCAGTTACTAGAATGAGTATTTCAATCCAAACTGCGCAATGCGGCCTGCAGTGGCAGATGTGATTTTGCCAGCATTGCCGTCAGATATGCCGCTATCTGGATTGTTCAGATTAGCGTGGTTGAAGGCGTTGAACAATTCCGCGCGGAATTGCAGAGTATGTTCCTTGTAAATCGGAAATAGCCTGAAGAATGAGAGATCGTAATTCGCGTATCCTGGTCCAATAAGGAAGTTGCGTCCGATGTTGCCATAACTGCCAGCCGCCGCGGCTACGAAAGCCGTGGGGTTGTAGTACTGGGCAATCTTCTGCGCGCGGCCTCCGGAAGTCTTGTAGTCCCCGACCAGATTTGGGCGATCATTCCAGACGCCATCGGCGTTGCTGTCCTGCCCTGAAGTTATGTTTACAGGAGTTCCTGTGCGCATGGTAACAATGGCGTTTGCCTGCCATCCGCTCAGCGCGTAATTGCCGATCATGCCCAGGTTGTGAGTCTTCGGTGTGTCATACGTTCCCGAGAAATTGAAAATGTGGTGAGCCAGTCCGTCGGTTGGGCCTTTATCACGGCCGGGATTGTTGGAGTCCGTAAAGCCGAGTCCACCGTTGTAGTTATCTCCGGAAACCAGATCGATGCCTTTGGCGAATGAGTAGTTGGCGTTGAAGCTCAGCCCATGCGACATGCGTTGGGTAAGTACAGTCTGCAATGCGTTATAGCTGGCATTGAAGGCTGTTTCGTAGGTTCCAATGGCTTGAAATGTTCCTGGCAGATAGGGACGCCGCGAGTCAGCATTCGCCGTGGTGGCTCCCGGACCGTAGACCGGATTGTTCTGATCGATGTTGCCGCTCATCTTGCGCGAGATGGTTCCAACATAGGCAACCTGCAAGCTGGTATTTTTCATCAACTGCTGCTGCACGGTCAGATTCGTCTGGTTCAGATACGGCGTTGCCGCATTCTTGTCAAACACAACCGCACCCATTGGAGTCGCAAATATTGCACTTGCGCCTGTTGGCACCTTGTACGGGAAAGGGTTTCCACCCGCAAAGCCTACCCACGGATTCACCAGGCTTGTATCGCCGTTGCGCACAACTGTGAGAACAAAGGGCTGCGGAGCGCGAAGTCCATCTCCATAGGCCGCTAGGTAGTAGATTCCATAGCCGGCGCGAATCGAGGTCTTTCCGTTGCCGAATGGATCGATGGCAACTCCCAATCTTGGCGCAAGGTTGTTCCAATCGTTTGGTCTGCCCGCTCGCGTGACGCCTTTATCTCCGTAGAAGAGAAGGCCATTGGGAGCGTTGGGATAGACCGTGGACTGCACACCCTTTTCAAACGACGGGATGTAATTCACTGTCCACACCAGAGGCGTGGTGATTTCATAGCGCAGCCCGGCAGTTAAAGTGATGCGCGGTGTAATTTGCCAGGTATCCTGCGCAAAGGTGTGCCAGTACTTGGCGCTTTCGTCCGGGTGATCGCCGCTATCTTCGGTGAATTGCGTCGAATAGCCAAGCATGAAATCCGCTAGGGGGTTGCCGGTAAGATCGCCGCCCTCGTAGATGTGCCCACCACCCGCGCTTGCTCCGACCTCGCTGTAGTAGCCGGCCATGACAAAGGCGCCGATCTTGATGTTGTGCTTGCCCTTGATCCAGGTAACAGAGTCCGATCCACCGATGGAGTGATCGAGACCATCAGCATCCCATGCTCCGGTGGAAAATCTGCCGTTGATTTGGATGCGGGGGGCTACCGATTTGAGACCGCCCTGGTTAAACGCGCTTCCGTAGTCGCCGAGCGTCTTGCCGTCCATCATGTTCCATGGGGTTTCGCGGCGCATGATGTTGAACCGGGCTTCGTTGAACAGATTGTTGCTCGCTGTCCAGGTGTGATTGATAACCAGGTTGTGTTGCAGCGCACCATCAACGCGCTGTCCGAATCCTGGGAATTCGTTGAAGTAGGCAAAAGGATTGTTCACGGCCGAATGCATCTGAAACCAGCTCACGGTAAACTTCTGCTGCTTGGTGAATTGGTAATCGCCTTTCAGCGTGTATTGCCACACATTCGCATTGTTGTTCGCCGATGCGGTATAGGTTCCGTCGGCATTGTTCGCCGTTGGAAAGGCATTCGTGATCGCTACGCCAACTGCGTCCGTACCTGTGAGTTTGTCGTTGTCATACCTTGTGCCAGTTGCAGGATTTATTGGCTTGACTGCGGCTTCCGAAAAATCTCCCTGGCGCTCTAGCGTGGTAGGAACCGGAATCGAATTGATCATAGCGGGGGTTCTTTGTTTGAGTTCCTCCCATGAACCGAAGAGAAACACCCTGTTTTTCAATACCGGCCCGCCGGCGGTGAAACCATATTGATTCTGCTTGAGAGGCGTAACACTCGATTGGAAGTAAGTGGTTGCATCCAGAGCATTGTTGCGCAGAAACTCGTAGGCTGACCCATGAAAGGAGTTGCTGCCGGATTTGGTGATGATGTTCATGAACGCGCCCGGCATGCGCCCATATTCGACATCGGAGTTGGAACTGAGAAGCCGGAACTCCTGCACAGCTTCGGGGTTCGGCGGTGTGCTGCACGAGTTGCGCCAAATATCGTTGTTGAAGCCGCCATCGATGAAACAGGAATTGGTGGCGGAGCGGCCGCCGTTCACAACAAAGGAGTTGTTGTCGCGCGAAGGAACAGTCTGCGCATTGATATTGGAGGCTCCTGGAAGCGTAACAAGGAGGCTATAGACGTTTCTTCCATTGAGCGGGAGATCGACAACCTTTTTCGAGTCGACCAGTTCACCCAGTTCAGGGGTATACGTGTTTACCTGCACGGTATCAGCGTGAATTTCGACCGACTCGCTGGTTTGACCGAGTTCCAGGACAAGATCTACACGCGCTTCCTGGTTCACCGTGAGGGTAACCCCATCGTGCACTGTCTGCTTGAAGCCCGCCGATTGCGACTCGACTCGATAGACGCCTACAGGCAGGTGAGGAAGCACATACTGGCCCTGCTCATTTGTGTTGATGGCATGGCTTTCGCCTGTCAGCGTGTTCGTCACTGTGACCAGAGTTTTGGAGATTGCAGCTCCCGAGGGATCGGTCACCTGTCCCTGGATGGTTCCTGTTGTCGACTGCGCCAGCAGCATCGAAGTGCCGAACAAGCACAGCAGTACTGTTAATAGCAATGATTTGAAGGTGCGTCTCATACTTTCCTCCTAGAGATTGTGGTGCGCACATCAGTGTTGAGAAAAAGGATTCTATGGCTGCAAAGACACTTCCTCGGTTGTCTTTGCAGGTTGTGTGGAGCCTGTGACGAGCGTGATAGAACCGGCTGTCCCCCCCGTGCAGGGTCCCGCATTTTTCATTTGCAGCGTCAAGCCCGCTGATTAGTGCGGCGAGTTTGCAGGCGCAGTTCGATGTTGGTTTCCTCTTTGAAGTCCGTTGCCGGGCCCAACAGGTTGCATGCGCCCAGGTCAAGGATCTGACCGGAGAGGTTTACTCGTGCGTTGGCATGCGCCATTTGAATCTGGTCAAGCGCAACGCGCATGATCCTCCCCTGAGTGTTCGCCGGTGAACCCATTTTGGAAGCGACGGTTGTGCGGTCCATGGCACCGATAATGTTTTGTCCCAAGCATTGAAGGCGACCCTGTGCCAATGCCGTCACGACAGTCTGGATATTTCTTGTATCAAATCCTCCTTGATGCCCAGATCCTTCCTGAAAAGCCATCCTGCACGCGCGAAAAACATACGCTGAAGGACCGAGCCTCGACGATCAAGACCACGCAAGTCCGGAAAACGTTTTCCTGCTTGTCGCCGGTCTGTCACGATCGGAAAAGCGTGTCCATTCCAGCACCCGCACCGTGAATGCGAAATGTATGTAACGGTATGTTGGGGTGTATGTTGTCACAAGTCGTTATATATCAACTATTTAGAAAAATCTAGTCGGAGTCCCTATGATTGAGGATACGTTTCCTGTGCTACATTGGATCTCGGAGATATTGGAGGTATGGTAACCATACAGCCAGCTCGCGCAGAGGTCGAGCTCACGCCTGAGCAAATTGATTTGGTACACAAGCACCTGAAAGAGGTGCTGGCATGCCCACAGTTCACAGGAAGCAAACGCGCCCAGGACTTCCTCCAACTGGTTGTTGATCATGCCGTGGAGGGCCAGGTTGATTTCTTGCGTGAGCGGATGATTGGAGCCGAAATGTTTGGGCGCCCAATCGATTACGACACAGGAAACGATCCCGTGGTTCGTGTCAAAGCTGGCGAAGTTCGAAGGAAGCTGGCGCAGTACTACGCTGAAACAAAAGGAAAGCGCGCTGTCCGCATCGAACTTCCAAGCGGACACTATGTGCCGAAGTTCAACTTCGAGCTTGCGGAGGCTGCCGCTCTATTGCAGCCCGTAGCCGCTTCTTCGGCCCCTCACGAGTCCGCAGCTACTCAGAATAACGAACCGGCAGGTGAGAAACCCAATGAGAGTGCCGCCGTGGCTTCCCGTTCCTCTTGGGGGAAGTTACGCCGCTCGCCGCGTTTCCTTGCCGGCATCGGTCTAGGATTTGTCCTCTTTGGGGCAATTCTCTATGTGGGCCTTAGAAGATGGTACGCCGATTGGAATGTCCGATCGGAGATTCACTCCATCGCGATCTTGCCGCTCAAAAACCTATCTGGCGATCCCGGGCAAGAGTACTTTGCTGATGGAATGACCGAGGAATTGATCAATTCCGTGGGCCAGGTTTCCACACTGCGCGTTATTTCCCTGACGTCGGCGCTGAGCTACAAGGGAACAAAGAAGAAGCTCCCCGACATTGCCAGCGAACTGGCCGTAGACGGCGTGGTTGAGGGGACTGTGCAACGCGATGGCAATCAGGTGCGGATCAGCGTCCAGTTGATCGATGGCAGGACTGACCGCCCAATCTGGGCCCATACCTATATCCGCGACCTGACCAGTCTGCTGGTGTTGCAGGGCGAGGTGGCCCAGGCAATTACAGACGAGATCAGCCGCAACGAAAATCCCCCGCAGCAAGCTCGCTTCGCCCACATGAAGCCCATCAACACAGAAGCTGAAAATTTGTATCTGCAGGGCATGTACCGCTTGAATGCAGGCGATGTGCAAGGCGCTGCCGATTTTTTCCAGAAAGCAATTCTCGCGGACCCAAACTCCGCGCGGGCACATGCCGAGTTAGCCGATTGTTATGGCTGGATGGGCGAAGGTGGGTCGCTCGCCTATTCAGAGGCGTTTCTCAAGCAAAAATCTGAAGCGAACAGGGCCATCGAGTTAGACGATTCCTTGCCCGCGGGCCATGCCGAACTCGCCAATGCCGCGATGAATTTAAGCTGGGACTGGGCTACAGCGGCAAAGGAATTCCACCGCGCGCAAGAACTCAATCCAAGTTCGGCCTCCATCCACAAACGTCATGCCGTTTACTTGGAGCGAACGGGCAACCTGCACGAGGCCATCGCAGAGGTGGAGCGAGGCATGGAACTCGACCCTGTTTCTCCCCGCTCATTCAGAGATGCAGAGTTTACATATTATTTCTCTCGTCAATACGATAAGGCCCTTTCGCTGATGCAGAGAACCCGTGTGCAGAATATTGATCTCTCTGACAATATCTTTCTTCTTGGCGATGTTTATGCTGAGAAAGCCATGTACGCGAGATCCATCAGCGAATTTCTGAAATTAGGTGATTCGCCTCATGCTTTAGGCCACTTGGGCAATGCTTACGCGCGTGCTGGCCAGGAAGGTGCTGCGCGCAAGACGATTGTGCGGCTGCAAGAGCACGTGCGAACAGATGGCGTGGGGAGGTACGAAATTGCGCTGGTCTTTGCCGGGCTTGGCAAGAAGAAAGATGCGTTCACATGGCTGGAAGAGGCTTATAAGGCGCATGATGAAGGACTTACTAATCTGAAAATCGATCCATGCCTTGACCCCTTGCGCTCCGATCCGCGCTTTGATGACCTCGTGCGGCGGGTTGGCTTACCACTATAGATATTCTCGATTGAATAAGACGTACAAACAGCCTAACGCCCCCTTCCAAAAAGCAGTATTTTACTCAACGATCACCGTTGACCAAATCCGTGTTCATGACCAGGAAGAGCCGTTCGGCAGGGTCGGCGGCAAGTTGTTGTAATTCGGGAGAGAAGCCGCCCAAAGCGAAGAGAATGTAGTTTGGCTTGTCCCTCCAGCGGGCATCGGGTAGGCTGGCGACCTTGGCTTGTAAAGCGCTCAGGTCGCTGAGCCGCGTAACACGCTCTGTGCGCCACTTGCACTCCCCGAAGAGAAACGATCCGTCGTCGAGTTCTGCCATGAGGTCGATCTCTGTGCGGCCATCCCTGCTCCAATACCGCGCCATCTCGCGAACGCTGAGACCCAGACGTTGCTGCGCATTCCGTTGTAGCCACTGGCCGCAGATTTCCTCAAATACCGACCAGCCCATGTAATCGGCTAGTCGCGGCGCAACCTGTGCAGCGTAAACAGTGGCGGGGTCGGAAAATTGCAATGCGCTGGCCAGCGGCGCAACGAAGCGATACCAGAAGGTCAGAAAGGGATCGGCAACACGATAAATCGACCTGCGGTCGGACCGCTCACCGAAAGGAAGCTCACGCCGAATCCAGCCCAACTCCAGCAACGTGCGCAGGGAGGACGAAAGCGCACCACGCTCCACGCCGATCAACTGCTGAATGCGATTGAATTTCGTCTCGCCGCCGGCAATCGCCGCCAGGATGGCATTGTAGGGAGCCGGGGCGCGGATTTGTTCACTGCCCAGCAGGAACCGTACTTCGTTTTCGAGGATTGCGCGGGGCTGCATCAGCAGCGTAACGATCTCCTCGGCTGGCGGGCGCGATGTGTCTACCAGCGCATGGTATCGCGGCGTTCCGCCAAAGACGCCATACATTAGCAGTTTCTCGATCACGCCATAATGGGGGCTGTCCGCGTAGAAAGCCGCCACGTCTTCATAGTGCAGCGGATCGAGGTGAAAGATTCCGGCATTGAAGCGCCCGAACAGTGGCGCGCTTTCTTGCCCGAGAGCGGCCATTGCCGAAAGTTGCGAGCCGCACAGCACCACGAAGAGGGAAGAATGCACGCCCTCTCTATCCCACCATGCTTGCAGGATGGAGGGCAACTCGGGAGTCTGAGCAACCAGATAAGGGAATTCATCGAGGATCAGAGCTAAACGACCTGCTCCCTTCTTCCGTACCTGGGACTGTTGGGAGGCGTAGCGGAGAAGAGCGTTCCAAGAAACGGCAATTTCCTCAGCAACGACCCCGGCGGAGGGCAGAGCTGCGATCAGTTGGCGAGCCAGGGTAAGCCGCTGCGTGACGGCAGTCGACTGTTCCGCCAGAAAATAGCAGTGGTTTTTTTCCCGTTCGTCTCCGCCTACGCCTGCCGTGAAGTAGCGCTGTAAGAGGAAGGTCTTCCCCAGCCGCCTGCGTCCGTAGAGGAGCAGCATCTGTCCACCGGCCCCACGCCGCTTCCAGGCGCGGTCCAATGCTGCAAGTTCGAGTGTCCGATCATAAAAGGGATCAGGTTTGATGGTCATGTCGGCCCTCCCCCTTCTCAATTTGCAATTATGAGTTGTCACTTCATACCATGTCAACTCATATCAAGACAAAATGTCACATGCGAGAGTAGGGTTGAAGGTCCCGATCACTGATTTTGTGGTTGCGCCAGTCATGAGCGATAGAGATCCTCTCTATCGCTCATGATCCGTGCCGCCCTGTGCTTTTTCCCTGGTATGACGTTGCGCCTTTGGACGGCCAGCTGGCGCGCCATTCGCCTGTGGCTCAGGGGTTGGAACAGCCGGTGCCGCTGTTTGCGTCGGCGTCGCCGCCGCTGTGGGAATCGCATCCCGGCAGCCCTGTATCTCGATGCCGCCAAACAGCCCGATCAGCATCGCAGCCCTGGCAATCAGCGGAATCCAGATGCGCAGCAGGTCGCTTTTCCATTCATGCAAGAGCGCGTCCAATGTCTTTGCCCGACTTTCCAGGGAATACTCCACTCGGTTGTTGGCATATTCCACCTGTGCAACAACGCCGGCATGTGAATCCGATAGATTGTGCAGCGCCGTTGTGAGTTCCTTCTGTGCGCCCGTCATGGCCGCGCTGGTGGCTTGCAGACCCTTCATGGTCTCGGATATGCCCGATTGGAGAAAGTGTTGGCGTAGGCTTTCGCCGAGCATCTTTGCAATTTGTTGAGGATCAAGACCGGCCTTGATTTCTCTTGGCAGATCAGAAATCCGCGCCTCCAACTCGCGGACATAGCCAAGCATCTTCTGTTGCCCCTCATCGGAGAACTGCCGATGAAGTTCAAGCAACTCCTGAAAGCGTTCGCGCTCGTCGGCAATATCCTTTGGCGTATGGCGTGTGAGCAGCGCCAGAATGCCCATCGCTTCGAGGATGCGCAGCATTTCATCATCGGGGCTGAGTGTGCGGGTACCCAAGGCGGCGAAGGCAGCGGCACCGGCAGCCGAACCGAACCGGATCAAGGCGACGCCAAAAGCAAAGGTGGTGCCACTGCAAGTACGATGGCCGGCGAGTGACGTCAAGGCGGCCAAACTCGCGGCCATCGAGGGCGATTTCCCAACTGTGAGTGAGTTTATGCTTGCATGTTTTCATGCATACATGAAAAGTGCCAAGAAGCCCTGAAAGTCTCGGTGGGACACCTCGGGGGCAAGAAAAGGTCAACGAGCCTGCGCCTCCCGTAGCGCAAAATCGAGAAAAGCAAAATGGCTTTTCAAGTACGTGGCACGCAGCGATACTGAGTTCGGGCGTCTGGAAGCTGGCGAGCGAGAGGGTGGCCGAAGGGATGCGCAATGTAGCTTCGGCGGCGCATGGCTTTCAGGTTCCGCAGTAGTTATGGTGACCAGGCTTCGGTTGACCTCTTCCTTTTTCCTCAGATCAGGGTTCGCTTCGGCGCTACGGAAGAGCGAG
>PLXP01000021.1 GCA_003151435.1 Acidobacteriaceae bacterium | reverse complement strand
GGCGCTCCAGATACAGCACTAAGACATATGGGGACTGATTCCGCCGTCTATTCACTAAGCAATTCTTTCTAAATTAGTTATATCTAGATTGCCTGAGCAACTACCGGTGCGCTCTATGCTCTCAGCTTGCCATTGGTATTAGCAGCCCTGCCCAGTGCTGACCCTGCTAGCGATCAGCATGCGCGTCTATTTTTCCTGTGGTCATCCCACACATCCTGTGCAATACTTATGTGGCATAAGCACAGGAGCCGGAAAAATGGGCGAATCCAAACTCGATCTCTTGCAAGGCACCCTAGACCTAATGGTCCTGCAAACCCTAGCCGCCATTGGCGCGCAGCATGGCTACGGCATTGCGCGACGCATTGAGCAGGCCAGTGGCGACGAAGTCCTGCTCAACCAGGGCACCATCTACGCCTCTCTCGTCCGCCTCCAGCAGCGCGGTTGGATCGACGCCGAATGGGGCACCTCCGACAACAATCGCAAGGCCAAGTTTTACTCCATCACCCGCAGCGGCCGTAAGCAGTTGGAAAAAGACGCCGCCTACTGGCATCGATTGTCTGACGTGATGGGCCGCGTGCTCGCCGTGTCTCCAGAAGGCAACCTCAAATGAGCGCGCTGCGGCGGGCGTTGGCTCGCGTGCGTTCTTTTTACCAGAAGCCTCTGCTCGACGCCGACCTCGAAGCCGAGATTGACGCGCATCTCGAAATGGCGATCGAAGAAAATATCCAGCACGGCCTCACCACTATTGAAGCCCGCCGGCAGGCGCTGATCCGATTTGGCGGGATCGACATGGCGAAAGATCAACATCGCGAAGCGCGAGGACTTATGAAACTCGACATTCTCCTACAGGATCTCCGTTACACTTTCCGCTCCCTCAGCCGTGATCGCGGCTTCACCCTCGTCGCGATCCTCATCCTCGCTCTCGGCATCGGCGCAAACATAGCCGTCTTCAGCGTCGTCAACACCCTACTCCTCCGCCCGCTGCCGTTTCCCAACCCGCAGCAACTGGTCCGCATTCATCAAAAGGATCCCAAGGGCGGCGAGTCCAGCATGACCTACTCCACCGACGCCATGCAGGCGTTACAGCAGCAAACCCGCGCCTTCCAGCGGGTCACCGGCTACTTTGCCTTCACTGGCCCTGACGACGCTAAGCTCATCGGCAAAGGCCAGCCGCAGCCCGTCACCGCCATGCTGGTCGCCGGCAACTTCTTCCCCACTCTCGGAGTCGCTCCTTTCCTGGGCCGTAACTTCTCCGCCGATGAATGCGTCAAGAATAGCCGGCCCGTCGCCATGCTCAGCTATCCCTTCTGGAAGAGTCAGTTCGCCGCCGATTCCTCCATCGTCGGCAAAACCATCAACATCGACGGCACCCAGACAACCGTCGTCGGCGTCCTTCCCGATTCCTTCGATTTCGGCTCCGTCTTCGCCCCCGGCTCAAAAGTCGATCTCTTCGGTCCCGCCATCTTCTCCAACATGGAAGACTGGGGCAACACCATGGCCCTCGTCGGCCGTCTCAATCCCGGCGTCACTCTCGCCCAGGCGCAGGCTGAATCCGACTCCATCTTTCCTAGCCTCCTCACCAACAACAAGCATCCCGAATACGGCACCCCCTACGACGCCGAGCTCTTCGGCCTCAAGGACTATATCAGCGGCAAGCTCCGCCAGTCCTTCATCGTGCTGTGGTGCGCCGTCGGCATGATTCTTCTCATCGCCTGCGTCAATCTCTCCAACCTGCTGCTGGCCCGCGCCGCCACCCGCGCCAAGGAGTTCGCCATGCGCACCGCTCTCGGCGCCGGCCGCGCAAGAATCGTGCGCCAACTCCTCACCGAGAGTCTTGTTCTCTCTCTGGCAGGCGCACTCGTCGGCCTCGGCATGGCTTTCGCCATCGTCACCTCGCTCGCTCATCAGGGTTCAGTCGCGCTCCCGCTCCTCGGCAGCCTGCGCATCGACGGTGCTGCTCTCGCCTGGACGCTCCTCATTGCCGGTGCCGCGTCGCTCCTCTTCGGCCTCGCTCCCGGCATCAAGCTCGCCGCTGGCAATCTGCAATCCGTCCTCAAGGACGGCAGCCTCGGGCCAGGCCAAAGCAGAAGCCACGACCGAATGCGCTCAGTGCTGGTTGTCTCTGAGATCGCCCTCGCGTGTGTCCTGCTGGTCGGCGCGGGCCTGTTGCTGCGCAGCTTCCTCCGTGTGCTCGATGTCGATCTGGGCTTCGAGCCCAGCCACGCCGCCGCCATTAGCGTTGACTACGACGACGGCAACGATCCCGTAAAGCGCGGCGTCATCGTCCATCACATCCTCGCCCGCGTCCTCCAGATCCCCGGCGTCGAGACTGCCGGCATCACCGACAGCCTGCCCATGGGCACCAACCGCAGCTGGGGCATCCAAGCCAAAGGCCGCACCTATGCCAAAGGCGAACTCGCCGACACCTTCATTTACGTCGTCACTCCAGGCTATCTGAAAGCCATCGGAATGCGCCTCATCGCCGGCCGCGATCTGGCCTGGGACGACAATAACAAGACCTTGGGCACCGTCATCGTTAACGAAACCGTCGCCCGTCACCTATGGCCCGGAGAAGTCCCCATCGGAAAACTCGCCACCATCAACGGCGGCGATGCCCAGGTCGTCGGGGTCGTGGCCGATGTCCGCGAAACCAGCGCCGAGACCAGCGCCGGCTGGCAAATGTACGTCTCCCAGACCGCCCCGCAATACGGCCCCCTCGGTGCGCAACTGGTCATCCGCACCAAGCTCCCGCCCGCCGCGCTCGCCTCCGCCGTCATGGCCGTGCTGCGCCAGATCAACCCCGGCCAGCCCGCCAACGAATTCAAGCCAATTCAAACTCTCGTGGACCACGCCAGTTCTCCGCGCTGCTTCTTCGTCATGCTCGTCGCCGCATTCGCCGGCCTCGGCCTGCTCTTGGCCGCCCTCGGCATCTATGGCGTCATCTCCTACTCGGTCACGCAGCGCACACAGGAGATCGGCATCCGCATGGCTTTGGGCGCAACCATGGCGCAAGTGCAGTTTGGCGTCCTCTACAAAACTCTCCGCCTGACCCTCGTCGGAGTAGCGGCAGGAACCATTGCCTCGTTTCTTGTTGCAAAGGCGATCGTCGCGCTGCTCTTCGCCACAACTCCCACCGACCCAGGTACCTTCGCCGCCACGATTCTCCTGCTCGGAGCGGTATCTCTGCTTGCCGGTTACCTTCCCGCTCGAAGAGCTTCGCGCATCAATCCAATGATTGCTCTGCGCAACAATTGAGCCATAACCTGACTCTTCCGAAATCGGCTTCGCTGGCAAATCATTCCTCGCAAACGGCCCCCACCATTTTCAGCAGACGAATGCTTGCCAGTTCCGGACTACTTTCTCTTGTAGTTCGACCGTCGGTCGGTTTACTCCCGGAAAACGCCCATAGGACAGGCTAGGCAGGGCGCAATCGTCGACACTGTCCAGCTCCTTACGTCCCGCAGAAAGTCTGCAGTACACACTCCTCGGGGCGGGCGGGCATCGCGTACCTCTCAAGCCCAGGCCGATCCTCATATGGTCGCGAGACGGCGTCCAGCAAGTCCTCGAACGGCTGGAAATCCTGCCGCCGGCTTGCAGTATCGAGCGCCGCCTCCACAAGGTGGTTGCGGGGGATGAATGCCGGATTCACCCTCCGCATCGCCGCAGCGCGTGCCTGCCAATCTGCCGACTCTTCTTCTAGACGCCCGCGCCATCCAGCAGCCCAGCCGTCATATGCGTCCGGGTCGGCAAACAATGTTCGAACTCCCGCGTCGCCTTCCGGTCCGGCTGCGGCATCGCACAACCTCCTGAAGGTCAGGGTGAAGTCAGCGCGGTTGGCGGCCATGCGCTGCAGCAGATCTTCGGCCAGAGCCGCATCTCCCCCGCGCTCCGTAAAGAGCCCGAGCTTGCGGCGTAGGCCGTGAGTATTCCTATGAGAGAGGAT
>PLXP01000261.1 GCA_003151435.1 Acidobacteriaceae bacterium | reverse complement strand
GGAGGTGTGAACGTGACTTGAGCGCCGTTCTGGAAGCTCGTGCCGTTGATGGTGATCGCCTGCGGCGAACTGCTCATGGTCGGCGTCGGCGGGTTAATCGAGTTGATAACCGGCAAGGTGAGCGTGGTGAAGCTGGAGATGCCCGACCATGTTCCGCCCCCTGCCGAGCTTCTTCCGTGCACCTGCCAGAAATACTGAGTCCCCGAATTGAGCGGAGTGGGCGGCGACCAGGAGGTCACGCCTGCAGCAGTCATGGCGTTGAACACACAGCTTCCGCACGTGTCGGTGGATGCATCCCTCGGCAACACCCCCGAACTGGTGGCGATCATGATGCGGTAGCCGGCATCGGCTCCCGCGACGGTCGTCCAGCTAAAAGGTGTCGATGCGGGCGTAACCCCCGTCGCCCCGTTGGCTGGCGTCAGCAAAGATGGCGGTGAAAGCACTGCGGCCGCCACCGTCACTGCCTGGATGCCCGATGAGCAGGTGCTTGCGGTTGCTTGCGAGGCGGACTCACAAACCCGAACGTTGATTGTATCGGCGACCAGCCCGGGATTCATCGGAATCGTAATCAGCGTGGACGTAATCGTGGGCGTGCTATTGCTGGTGTTCCAGTAATACGCGTTATTTCCTTTTGTCCAATAGAACTGCACAACGTTGCCTGAGGCGAAGTTGCTCCCGTAAATATACAGCGGTTGCGTCGCATTAGGGTTGCTCGCGCTGTTGGCCGTCATCATAGTCGGCGAGATGTAGCTCACCGAAGGCACCTGCGAGACGCCGACGATAAACGAAAGTGCAGCTGACTGTGCCTTTGAGGAGGTATTTTCAACCGTTACAGAATAGGTTCCGGCGGTATTCACCGTAACTGCGGCGACAATCTGACTCGCCGTCTTGGTAGTAAGCACGCTGTTCGCGATGGTGCAGGGCGTGCATCCCGGCCCGCTGATCAAAATTTCGGCGGAACTCGGATCGAAGCCGCTTCCAATGAGACTAAGCGTGAACTGTTGCCCCGGGAGCGGAGGATTAGGGGCCGTAGTGAGCTGCTGTAACGCTGGCGTTGTTGATGAATTCGAAACCTGGAACGTGTATGCGCCTGATTGCTGCCCGTCGGGATTCTGGACCAGGACATTCCACGACCCGACATCTCCGCTGTTGTTGAACTGATGAGTGAGTGTGCCGGAATTGACAAACGTGGCGCTGCGTAAATACTGATTCTTCTGAGGGTCATAGAAGATGAGCGTCGCACCCTGCACAAAATTGACGCCATTGATGGTCAGCGTGGCGGCCGTTGTCGATGCAGGCACCGGGGTCGGCGCAACTCCGCTGACCTTCGGCGCAGGATTCTGGCTCGCAGAGATGGTCAGCGCGTTCGATGGCGCGTAGTCGTTAGATTGGTCCGACTGCCCCAGCGTCGAATTCGGAACGTCATCCACCACCACCCACATGTAGTAAGTCCCGGCCGGCGTGGAAGCGGGAATGGTGAGAGTCCGCGATCGCTGGATCGATGTACCGGACGGCAAGGCATCCGTCGTGATCATTGAATTCGGAATGTCTGCCGAGGCGGCAGGATGGGTCGTCGGCGAGGTTCCAAGCCGGAAGCCCGTGGTGCTGGAAACCGCCGCTGCGTTGCCTTTGTTCGCGACGGTGAAGGTGACTGTGACTGTTCCGCCCGCCGCGACAGAGGCCGGACTCGCACTTACAGCTTGAGGGACAAGGTCCGGCGATTTGGTGGTGCTGGTACTGACTGTGAAGGGAAACCAGCCCGAGTTAACGGTGGTGTCGCCAATCTCGACATACCACGTGCCAGGTTTGCCGGTGAAATCTCCCCACCCTTTAAAAGTCCCCGCTGTTACCGGGACGGTTGCCTTGGAAGGCCCGGTTACATTCCCTGCTGGGTCCTTCCACGAGACCATAGCATCCGTAGGAAATCCTGAACCGTCGATGGTTACGGACTGCGAGGTGCTTCCCGTGGTCATAGGATAGGGCTCAATGCCCGTGACCGACGGCGGCGGGACGTTTGCGCCGGTGGACTGAACGCTGATAATGGCGGTCTCTACAGGCGTAGCCCTAATTAGCTGGCCTATTTTTTCTGTTGCCTGTCCAACAGAAACCCCTGCTGAAATTGCGATGGAAGCATCTACGCGCGCTTCTACAGAACCAAATTGTAATAAACCGAAGAACATCGAAGTTTCTTGAGTCTTTGCAGCGTCTGCGCCGCAAGATTCAAGGACATCCTTTGCAGGTTTCAGATTGTTGTCTAAGACAGAAGCAAACGCTGCCTGAAAGGATGCAATACTTCCAAATGAGTCATTACTAATCTGATTAATCAGGTCGTTGGTAGCAGGAATAACGGCTGCAATACACCTCATGAACGAGTCATTGGCCAGACCTACAGTTGTTAAAGCTGTGTCGATTGAATCCCATAGCACATCCTGTGCATTCGTACCGAGAGCATCTAACCACAATTGCTTGCTGTGTTCGTCGTAATCATTTGCCAACACGTGTCCTAGTTCGTCGAAGTCGCCAACGCCGCCGCTATAAGCCCTCATCAGATAGTTTCCGGGAGTGCTTGGGACTGGAACGGTGGCTGAAACATCGACAGGAATACCGAACGCGGGAAGCAGCACTCGTGACGAGATGTTTCCCAAATCGAATAGGGAGCCTCCGACCATCTGAACTGTCGCAAGGCATCCGCCTGGATTTGAATCGGAGCAGTTCGGATCAAAATCTCCAACCGGGCTGGCCCATCCCTTCCCCATACGGTCGTCCAATCCCACGATTGATTGAACGCCGCCAGAAGGGCTCCACTTACCGTCTTTAGGCCCAATTAGCGCCAGCCAGTCCACGCCACAACCAATAAAGTGGCTGGGTGACCAGAGTCCGTGTGAGCAATTTTCATCAGAGATTCCGAGTTGAAACGCATCGCTTGCCTCTGGTTGAGTGAGGCGGATGAAGTCCAGATCCAGGCATTGAAGACTCCCGCTGCTCGTGTTCTTTGCGTCGCCGGCAAAGCAACCTGGTGTGAAGGTAATAGATGACGAAGAAGAGCTGCTGCTCAGTGCCCGCCCTTGAGGAATGGTCACAGGTGCAGGCCTTCCCTTTTCAAAGGACTCATTACTCTCCACAACACCCGCCGCAGTCGAATTGGAGGCCCCCGAAGTGAGAGTCGACCAAATTGAGATCACAGAAGAGGCGAGTGCGGATTGAACGGTGCTGTTGGAGAGTGGGTCCGTCTCGCCTGCGGCGGCGGTAAGAGCATTGGCCAGCGCCGGTATGGTTGGATCGCTGGCAATGGCCTGCTGAATGGTCGCCGCCGCTGTCGGATCCGAAGTGTAGAAATACGGCGTCATGAACAGCATGGACTCCGCTGTTGTCGTCGCGTCCGCGGTAATCTGATCGGGCGATGCAGCGACCGTCGAAGACGACGTTACTTGATATTTCGTGACGATCACAAGGCGCGATTGGGGGTGAGTTTGCAAGCGCGCCAGGTTCTCCCGCGCTTTCTTCACTACAGCCTGGCCTGCAGTCGAGTTCTGATCGGCCACAAACGCCATCCAGCCGAAGTTCTTGCCTGGAACCATGGCCGCAACAAGAGAATTTCCGAGAGGTGCGACCGAAGCGGTGAAATTTCCGTTCGAATCCGGAACGGTTTCCTGGCCGCCGTAACTGATCACGGTAACCGTAGCCGGATCGGCGACGAGCGTGGTGCCGATGGTAGCGCTTGCCGCGGTGGCGCTCTGGGTTGTAAAAGTCCATGAGACAGGGTTGGGGAGAGTCTCTCCGGCCGGATCAGCGACCGTGTTGGCAACGCCGACCGTGTACTGCGCACCGGCGGACAGCAGGCCGCGGGGTGTGAGGCTCACGGAATAGGAGGTTGGATCATACGAGACGGAGACCGGCATGGCGGTCCCCGATGAACTAGTCAATGTGAAATTAGCTCGTGTCACTGTTGAGGGATCCAGTGCGTCGCTAAACTCGATCTGAACGCCGGAGTCGAGGGAAACCTCCGTCTCATCGGCACCAGGCAATTCGGAAGTAATCGCCGGTGGAGCCGCGTCGGCGCCTATCGTTACTGATGCTGAGGCGGTCTTTGTCGGTTCGGATTGATCAGTGGCGGTGATCGTGACTTGCGACGGACTGGGCTGGTTATTCGGAGCGGTGAACAGACCGGTGCTGTCGATTTGGCCAATAGTCAAGTTGCCGTTGGCTACGCCGTTCACGGACCAACTGAAAGCGGCGCCGGAGCTTCCTGCAAGCGTGGCTGTGAACTGCTGAGAATGGAATACCTGCACCTGTGCGGCGGTAGGCGTGATGGACACGGAGACTTGGGTACTGACAGTGAAGTTGAAGGCCAACGATGAGCCGCCACCCGGGGCTGGACTCGTCACCACCACTGGATAGGTGCCGGCCGTGGCGAGATCCGCCGTGGTCAGCGTGATGCTCAGCTGGCTGGCGCTCACGTAGGTTGTCGAACGCGAGGAGCCATTGAAAGTAGCCGTCGATGAGGAGACGAACCCTGTCCCGGTGACGGTGACCGCTTGCGGCGTCGATCCAGCCGCCAGCGAAGCCGGAGACAGCGATGTGATCGTTGGGACCGGATTGCTGGCAGTCACAGTGAAGTTCACCGCCGTCGACGAGCCGCCGCCTGGCGCAGGACTGGTCACCACCACCGGATAGGTGCCGGCAGTGGCAAGATCCGCGGTGGTCAGCGTGATGCTCAGCTGGCTGGCGCTCACGTAGGTTGTCGAACGCGAGGAGCCATTGAAAGTAGCCGTCGATGAGGAGACGAACCCTGTCCCGCCGATGGTGACCGCTTGCGGCGTCGATCCAGCTGCCAGCGAAGCCGGAGACAGTGATGTGATCGTTGGGACCGGATTGCTGGCGGTCACAGTGAAGTTCACCGCCGTCGACGAGCCGCCGCCTGGCGCAGGACTGGTCACCACCACCGGATAGGTGCCGGCAGTGGCAAGATCCGCGGTGGTCAGCGTGATGCTCAGCTGGCTGGCGCTCACGTAGGTTGTCGAACGCGAGGAGCCATTGAAAGTAGCCGTCGATGAGGAGACGAACCCTGTCCCGCCGATGGTGACCGCTTGCGGCGTCGATCCAGCCGCCAGCGAAGCCGGAGACAGCGATGTGATCGTTGGAAGAGGATTGTCTGTGGGAGGTGGCGCGGGAGGGGTGCTACCACCGCCACCGCAACCCACGAGAAGCAACGATCCAAGGAAAGAAAGGGCAATCAAAGTCTTGCACGTCATGCACGCCTCTTCCAAGCCAAATTGTCCGGGGGAGTTTAGGCGGCGTGATGATAGCAAACAACGCCTTCTGACGATTGTGCTCTCAGTCACAATCTCTCGCGAGAGGATTAATCCGACGGGAACACGTTTTTTTCAATGATCTACATAGGAGCCGAAGGTAGTCCTCAGAGCACTCGGCACACATTTCGGCGCTGCGAGACTTCACAACATTTTTTGCGCCTCGTCAGCAAAACTTGTGGGTAGGACACTGTGCTGGGCGACATCGAGGATCTCAACCAGAAGGGCATCCTATAACGAAGGATCAGCTGGGGAACGCAGCACGTCCTATTCGCTCACGAAGATCAGCTAAGTGATTTCCATGGGCGACGCCGCTTTGTAAACAAGGTTCATTATGGACAGCCCGGTGCCACCCGATGTATCGGGGACTGAAGACCAACCGCAGTCGCGTTTGGACAATTCGCGAGATCCTAGCCGTCGTTAAAGGGAACTATTCTGGAAAGGATCCTTTAACTCGCAGAGCTAGTCCCCATTCGGAGTTCGACTTCGCCATCCGTGCAAAATTGCAACGTGAGCCCCATCACGCCTCAAGTCCATCTGGTCGTGCTATCGTGTTGGCCTCTCCCGAAGATGCGTTCCGTCTAATTCTCGGAATTTGGGCCCCACTACGACCAAGCCTCGCACGACTTGACCCGAAAAGTGTGGATTCGGTCACCACGCAGAGGTTCAAAAATGAGCAGAAAGACTCGCTCAAGGTTCGCTCCGTTCGCTCTGTTAATCGGCTTGACATGCACGATATGCGCCCAAAACAGTAAGAGCAGTAGCAGTCCGCCCGCCAGGCCAGCACCTGCGCCGGCGCGTCCCGCGCAGTCCGGCCAGCCCTCCCGATCACAACGGCAGTCATCTCATGGTCAGCCAGTGCAAGGTCGGCAAGTGCAAAGTCAGGAGTCATTTCCACGAGGACCGCAACCCGGCCAGTCCCGGGTAGAGCACCTGGATTCCCCTAATGCGGCACACACTTTGCACGAGCTGAATGCACAGCGGTCGCACATGTCGGGAATCAATCGTGCTCCTATCCCCGTAGGGGCGGTCTCCCTGCGCGAAAACGGAATGCGCGCTGTTGCTGCTCCGGACGGCCGCCGGTATGAGGTTCGCTCAGACGGTTCGGTGGCCACGTTCAGGCATGGCGGTACCGTTGCGACATTCAGGCCGGATGGCACGCCGCGGCTAATTCAAGTGCAGGGCATGACGATTGCGCACGGTCAGCACCAGGAAGGACATTTTGAGGCGCAGTTGGCCGGTCGCGAACGGGTAGTGGGCTGGGGATCACATGGGGGTTATGTCGAGCGCCCTCTCCCGCGAGGAGACGGGCATTATGTGCAACGCACCTATATCTTGGGAGGCCGGCAGACAACCGCCGTCTACCGCACGTTCGACTATCACGGGATCACGTTGGCTCATTACGTTCCGGACAGGCGCTATTCGAGAGAGTTCTACGACTGGGCCGCCCGCCCCTGGCCCGCACATCTGCATTACAGGTGGGGTTTTCGAGATCAAGCGTGGGCGGCTCCCTATCGCCACCACTTCAACCGCGAGTATCGCGACTTTGCCGCATGGCTCGCCGACTATCTGTTGGTCACGACACTCTGGCAAGGACAGGCCGAAGCGGCAGGCGTCTCCTATGCTGACCTTGGTGGAACCTTTTATGTAGCAGAAAACTCAGATCCGTACACGGGCCAAGATGCGGCTAACTCAAATTCAGGCCAAGCCGCGGTTTACGCCGACCCCGTCGAGTTACCTCCTACGGAGCCTATTGAGGAACAGATCAGGGCCGATCAAAAGGCTTTGGCAGAGAAAGCGGCAGCGCCCTCAAGTACCCAAGAGGCCGACCTGAAACCTGTTTTTTTGGACCCTGCAGTCAAGGTGTATTTTGTGAACTCGCAAGTGTTCACCCATGACGCCCAAGGGGACTGCACCCTGGCGAATGGAGCGGTCCTGTTCTTGCCGGTCCCGGCGCAGCCCGGAGCGGATACGGTTGACGTTGTTGTAAAGCACAGCCTGCAAGGGCAGTGTGCGATCGGGTCAACTGTTCCGGTTGGAGTTCGGGCGCTCCAAGAAATGAATAATTGGTTCGTTCCGAATGTGAACAAGGGCACCCAAACTGTACTGGCGAACATTGAAAATGGGAGCGTCCTCAAAGGGCCCGTTGGCAGTTCGTTCATTGCCCAGGAGGGCCAGCCGAGCGCAACCCTCACGACAGATGCGGTTGGCGAAATCGTGAATCAAGAAGAACGGGCCAAATCAGTCGAACAAACGGTCACGGGCGAGGCGGCGTCGGGGAGCAATCCAAAGTGAGTGAATTAAGTGGGACGGTCGAATTAGGAAGAAGGACAAGGGCTTGCCGAGCCAAGGAGGGTTATGGAGGTAAGGGACAGACTTCTGCTGCTTGACCGGTTGCTTGCGTTGGGAAATTCCTCGCAGATTCCGGAGCGCGACATAACCGCTCTGACGAACTTTCTTGCCGACCTCCCCGACTCTGAACGAGACGGGGTCCTGGAATTCATTTGCCAGGATGACATGGAAAACCGGGTGATTCGTTTTGCCCGTATTGCCCAAATGGACCGCGACGCTCAACAGAAAATGCTCAGGGCCATCGGAATCGACGTTTCATCAATGAAGCACTCTCTGAATGAGGCATTCAGCCTTGTAGGAGAGCATGCTGCCGAGGCGAAGCAGGTTCTCGGGTCCATTGCCTCAGCGCGAGAGGAAATCGAAAACACTATTTGGAAACCCTTGAGGCAGTTGCTCGGGAGAAAAACGGAGAAACCATGAATGTCTACGAAGTGATTCTCGTTACTGCAGTGACTTGCGGCTTTGCGGTTTCATACCTGGCGAAGCTAAAGGGTCGCGATCCGTTTAAGTGGTTCTTGATCGGCGCCGTGCTAAATGTCTTTGGGGTGCTCATCATTTTTTGGGCAACCAAACCGAAAGCGAAGCCTGCGGTCAACGGGAGGTAAAACGTGAGCTTAGCTGACGGACTGGAGAAAGTCTTTACTCCAATTGCGAATTTCTTGAAGAGAAGCTGGATCAAGAGTCTCATTTGGACTGTCGTCATCGTTTATGTTCTGCTGGTCCTGAGTCAGTTTGCTGGTGGGTGGTGGCTTTATCACCTCATCTATGACGATCTCGAGAAGACGGGCACGTTCGCAAATCTGTATTTCTTGAAGGCTGCGGCAACTGCACTGACGATGACTTCGTTGGCTTTTCTTCCAACGGTTTTTGGTCTTTGGTTGCGATTTCGGACGCGCACGGCGTCCCTTATAACAGGTGCGGTTTTCGTAGGTTGGCTTGTTCTACTTGGCGCTTTGACTGCGTACACTCCACGGGGCTCATTCAATCGGCTAACAGGTCAGATCCAATGCACTTATTTTTTGAGCGAAGATGGTACTGTGGCTCTGCGGCCAATAGACCAATTGGTTGACCGGGACACTGGCCAAGAACTCAAGCCCGCGGACAAGAATGTCATAAAGGAATGGCGGAGCGAAAACCCCGGAAAGACTCCGAATTGCAACTTGCCCGCCGCGCCTCCCCGCGAGCCACAACGCCTCGCGATAGCAGACGCCCATGACTTTCCATGGTTCGGTCCGCGCGGCGCGCAGGTCTGGTACGCACGAGACCGTGATGGCAGTTGCCGCTACTACGACAGGCCGGGCAAGGATCCCGTTGCCGGCGAAGAGCTGAATCCGGTAACAAATGAAATTGTCTACGAAGCACAGCGATTACAGGATGAACGGTCCAGGACGATGGCTGTGCAGGCCGCTGCTGAAGTGGAGAGAGGCAAGGCAAGGGATGCAGTGGAGCAGCATCAGCGGATGGCTAAAGCTGCGTCGGAACAACGCCAGCGGAAGGCGACGGATGCAGCGAATGCCCTGGCGGAAGGGAAATACGATCTTGTATTGACTGATTGCCCGAATGGAGAAGGAAACGCGCAGGACGACCCGTGCGTGAGCCTTCACCAGGAGGCCGCCCACAAAGAAGCCTCAGCGCTGGTAAAGCAAAGCCAGCGGGAAGTACAGCAATATGAATTGGAGGAAGCGATCAGGAACGCGCAGCAGGCTCTAAAGTTGGAACCGAATAACGATCCGGCGAAGAACATCCTGCGCTTAGCACAGACGCTAAAACGGGCTGATGCGGAACCAAAACTATGAAGCGCCTATTTTTCTTCTCAGCTCTGTTATGCGCATACGCACTCGTTGGGCAGAACCTATCCCTGGCCCAGGACTCATATTTGACGGTCCGGCATCTTCATGGCGGCGGATGGGCGTCCCATTCGCTGGAACTTGAGTTGACCCCTAAGGCGTTGTTGCTTACCGGCACGCAAGAGTTCCCCGTCGGCGAAGGCGCCATGGGATATTGCGTCTTCCCGGCTCAAATACCACTCGAGCGCATCATAAAAGTGGAAGCGAAACGCGAAGGCCTGGCGAGCGGGTTGAAACTCTTTTCTGCGACCTCCAACTCCTACAATATTGTGAAGCTCCATCTGGAATACCATGATGAACGCGGCGGAACGCACAGCCTCGATTTCATACCGGGCGACGCGCAGCAGTCGAACAACGCGTGGTCGGGTGGAAATAGCGAGGCAGTCCGCAGTTTTGCCGAGGCAGCCAAATACGCTGCTGACCTCCGGACGCAACAGATTAAGGCAGCCTCCGCTCCCCCCGTTCCAGAGCAAGTGGCTCCTGTACTCGTGGATCCGGATACAGGCAAGAAAGTGGAGATGCCAGATTCCGCGAACGATGCGGAGAACGCCGTGACGGCAGATGGTAACCTGCAGACGTCGGCTGTGCCTGTGCTTTACAAGGCACAGATGCCCTGGGCGGATACGATTCACAGGGTGAACGTGTGGCCGATATCTCCGGTCGATCACTCCAGACTGCGGGTACAGGACGCAGATACGGGTAATCTCCTGATCGACATCCCGCTCGAGAGGATTAACCGGGTCAAGGTTCGGCAGCATGTTGTGGAGCTCACCATCCCCACACCGGGCGTGATCACGATTCCATTGGGTCCAGGTTACGGTCCGAAGGTGTACGAGCTTTGTCTCCGCATGTATACAGTAGGAACTAAAGAAGTCACCAACTGCGTGATTTCCGACCAGGCCCAATGCGCGCGTGGCGCTCAATGCCAGGAGGGCCTGGATGGAGGCCGCAATATTCTCTCCTTGGAAGAGGGAGTCAACAAGGCGATTGCGTCTAGGGCCAAGGAACTGAAGCAAATTCGAAATTGACTCTCATTCCATCGTTTGGGTTGTGCGGATGGAAACTGCGTGAGATGGCCGGAGAGTGAAGGCAGCCGTGGCGAGGTTCACCTTCTGGATTAAATGAAGTCAAGGGACGAGCAAGAGCTCTGACCCATGAGATTCCACCTCAAAAGCGACTGTCGATTTAGCGATTAGTCCGCAGAATCGGCATTGGCTTTGAATTAGGTATGCCGCCCGTTGAGGCAGTAGACGCCTCGTCCCTGGACAATGTTTTTGCCTGAACAGTGATAGCCAGGTGAGGCGTTTCGGCCGCGATAGTGCGTGTGCAGATGCCGGACACACTTGCCACAGATAGCCAGACCCTGCAGCAGCGCGGCGCCTTCTCTCACTGCGCCGCCTGCCGGGCGAGGTTGAGGATGAACGTTGGCGTCGATGCGCACCTGGTTGGCCTGGTAAGTTGCCCAGTCAATGAAACCCTGGTGGTGGTCGGGAAGGAGCACCCCCCACTCAGCCTGAGGAAGATGGCGCGTCCGTCTGCGCAACCTGCCCTGTTCATCGACATAACGTTCATGACGGCAGTTGCCGTATCCATATGCGCCAGCATACACCGGATTGATTGTATCCACCCCTGTTTTTCCTAAATCAAAGGTTCTTCCCACCTTCCACACAACTGTCCCGCGATGTATGGCGGCACAGCCGGAGTGTACCCATGTCGGCATTGTTATTTATTGTTGCCTCGGATTCGTCCTCTACCCCAGTCGCCGTGCTGCGGAGAATACTCCGCAACTCGCTTGTCTCATCCAACTCGAAACGCGCATACGGAAAAGCCTTTGACGATTTCCTGCGGATCCTTGAGCAGAGCGAGAGCCCGCTATGTCGTGCCGTCTTCATGGAATACCGCGCGGCCATGGTCGAGGCCGGTCTCAGTGCCTCGACCATAAACCTGCGGTTGTCCGCGATCCGCAAACTCGTGCGCGAAGCCCAGGAAAGCGGTCTTCTTAACTCACTCGAGGCGGAGCGCGTCACCAGTGTTCCCGGCGTTCCGGCCGCCGGAGTGCGCCTGGGCCACTGGTTGACCGTCGAACAAACCAGAAACCTGCTTGCGGTTCCGGACCGGGGCACCCTGAAAGGCAAACGAGACTTTGTCATCCTGACCATCCTGGTTCACTGTGCTCTGCGCCGGTCCGAACTTGCTCGACTTGACGTCGCGAAGATCCAGCAGCGTGACGACCGCTGGGTGATCGCGGACATGGTTGGTAAGCGGGGTCGCGTCCGCACCGTACCCGTTCCGATGAACGTCAAAGCCGCCATCGACGAATGGACATCCGCTGCCGGCATTACGTCTGGGCCATTGTTCCGCCGCATCAACAAGGGAGGACGGATTCTCGCCGGTCCGCTGAGCGGCTGGGCGGTGTGGAGTGTAGTTGTCGTCTGCGCCAGGTCGATCGGTATCGAGCATTTCGGCGCTCACGATCTACGACGCACTGCAGCGAGGCTGTGCCAGAAGAGCGGCGGAGATCTCGTGCAGATCAAGCAGATGCTTGGTCACGCTTCTATCTTGACCACTGACCTGTATCTCGGAAGCGGGCAGGAAATTGCCGTTGCGGTGAACGACAACCTTGGTATTTGAATAGCCAATCATTCAAACGAGAAATAACCCACGATAAGCAGCTATTCCGTGGGTAATCACATGGTGCGGCCCGGAATCGGAGTTGCTGTCGCCGAAGACAAACAGCATCGTGTAGGGACCGCCTTCCTCTCCCTCCTCAACCAATCAATGTATTGCGATCTGCCACCGCGCAGACAAGGAGCCTCTATGAACAAAATGCGGTGCACGCTTGCCGCCCGCCGTCTCGCCTGCTACCTCGACACCATTGGTATCCGTCCCGCCATGGAAAACATGACCAACCGCGAACGCTACCGCTTGCTCTTGCCGACGTACTCCAATCTGCCCAAAGAATTGCGGCGCGAGGCGCGACGGCACGGACGCCGCATCATCCGCGAAGTCGGCCTGATCGAGGCGACCCAGCATGCGTACCCCACATGGGCCATTGCGCCAACAATCCAACTAACACGGCAGGAGCGCGCCGAACAGATGGCCGACTTGATGCGGCAGTCGCTCGGCCAGTGCGCCAGTTGCAGTTCCTGGGGCCACCCAAAAAGAGCATGGCCTACTAGGGAACTCGCTGAAGCCTTCCGACCGTTCGCGGGAGATATGTCGCTTCAATGCTACGAGTGTCCCGTCGACAGCGGTTCTTATCATCTCGGGCACCGAAATGAGGTGGCGTCTTCCGTGAGCCCGACAGCCGAAAGCACCGTCGTTTGAAATTAATCGGTCATAACCAACAGGAGTTTTCCATGCAAGAACCCTCATTTCGACTTGCTCTCGATTCGACCGGCCTGAAGGTACTCATCGCTCTTGCCGGCCAGCCATCCGAGGCCCCAATGGGGTGGCAATCAGAACCTCGATCACGCCCGCCTGATCCCAGGCGCAAGTTGTCACGCGAACGGTAAACGAAAGGCCACACATGATTCACTCAGCAAATGTCTATTTCGTCGCCGATGATGCGTTACCCGCATTCATCAAAAACACTCGAACCGAAGGCAGCCTGTGTGGACAGCTCTCGCGGCAGCTCCGCCCAGCGCTTGTCGCCACGGATTTGCTCCAAAACGCAACCCGTCAAAACCTCCTGCTCACGATCGACTACTTCATTTCGCCTCAGGATTATCAGCGATGCCTCCGCTCGCCGTCCTATGAAACGCTTTTGCGCTTCCGTCAGAACATGTCTGTGGTCGCCATTCAGCTAGGCGCGTTTTCCTTTCCTCCACATCCTGAAGTCACCGAACCCGCCGCCACCGAAAGGGCCGTTCTCTGACAAGATCGGCCCTCTTCGGTTCGCCGCCGAAATCGAATCCTTCGGCGTCACAATCCGCGTCGCACGGCAGTCCAACTCTCCCATAAGAGATGCCGCGCCGCAAATCTGATCAAGCAGACTCTGGGGGCCTCCCCCCCGCGAGACGTTCAACGGTAACGCTCAGCATTTGATTCGCACCGATCCCATTCCCAACTAGACATATCTGCCCTACGTCCTTACTTCGCCGCGGCCCAATCATCAATCCCGAGAGCGGGAGTTTCAGGTTGGGTGCGCGGCAATCCGGAGAAACATGCATCCACAGCAGGAATCCATCACTTGTCCTCATTGCAGGTTGACCCAATTCTTAACCGCGACCGGACGATGCCGGAGATGTACCCGGCAACTCGGAGTCGCATGCATTCAAATTCCTCTTCCTAACCCCGAAAATCTGTTCGGTCACGCAGGCGAGCAGAGGATACGGGAGTTCGTCGGCAATTTGCTTCAAAGGATGCGCCGAAGGACCGGCTTCAGCCAAACCCGCTTCGCTTCCGCTGTCGGTGTAGGTCATCGAAGTAACATCAGCCGGATAGAGTGCGCTCATGTTCTGCCGTCTTTAAAGCTTCTCCTCCACGCCGCCGGACTGCTTGGAATTGACCGCATCTACCTGCACCTCAGAGATCCCGATTCGTGAGAATGGCTGATCTACTGTTACCTGAATTATGCATAGCCTAAGCG
>PLXP01000085.1:7131-35103 GCA_003151435.1 Acidobacteriaceae bacterium | reverse complement strand
TCGGCAAAGACGGTGGGGGACTAACCAGGAATATCGACAGGGGTGGCCCCGTCTCTTGTTCCGATCAAAGCCATTTTGACTACACTGGCGGCGGATTGCGTTCGCTGAATTGGCGCTGGTGCCAGTAAGGGTATGTCGGCGTCTGCGCGCTGGCCTTGTCCAGCGTTACCACCTGCTCCGCGGTCAGGTTCCATCCGGCGGCAGCAAGGTTCTGGCGCAACTGTTCCTCGTTCCGCGCGCCCAGGATGACGGACGAAACCGTGGGCCTCTGCAGCAGCCAGTTCAACGCCACCTGTGGAATACTCTTGCCGGTTTCCGCGGCCACCGCGTCCAGCGCATCCACCACCGTGTAAAGATATTCGTCCGGCACGGGCGGCCCCGCGTCCGCTGTCTTATGCAGGCGGCTCACCTCGGGCAGTGGCTTGCCGCGGCGGAGCTTGCCGGTAAGCCGGCCCCAGCCCAGCGGGCTCCATACCAGCGCGCCCACCTTCTGATCGAGGGCCAGCGGCATCAGCTCCCACTCGTACTCGCGGCCCACCAGCGAGTAGTACACCTGGTGCGCCACGAAGCGCGTCCACCCATAGCGGTCGGCCACGTCGATTGACTTCATCAGGTGCCAGCCGGAGAAGTTGGAGCAGGCGATGTAGCGGACCTTGCCCTCGCGGACAAACGTGTTCAGCGTGTCCTGCACTTCCTCGATGGGCGTCAGCGCGTCGAAGCCGTGCAGGTGGTAGATGTCCACGTAGTCGGTGCCCAGGCGGCGCAGGCTGGCTTCGAGTGCGCGGCGTAAGTGAAAGCGCGACGAACCCACGTCATTTGGCCCATCGCCCAGGCGGAAGGTGGTCTTTGTGGAGATGAGCGCGCGGTCGCGCTTGCCGGCCAGGGCCTTGCCCAGCACTTCTTCTGAGCGGCCGTCGGAGTAAATGTCGGCCGTGTCGAAGAGGTTGACGCCGGCCTCAAGGCAGATGTCGATGAGGCGGCTGGCCTCTGCAGCGTCCGTCGAGCCCCATGCCTTGAAAAACTCCGTAGCGCCGCCAAACGTACCGGTGCCAAAACTAAGAACGGGAACTTTGAGGCCGGAGCCTCCGAGAAGTCGATATTCCATGGCGTTTGGATGCAAGGGAGGTTCCCAGGATGCAGCGTAGTGAGGAGTTGAAGCTCACTCCAGCTTCAGAGTGCGGGCTCATCCTGTGCAGGCCCGTTCTTTGCCCCGTCCGACGCAGTCGCCAATTCCACCGCCTCAGACAGCCTGCGCGTCATCACCTGGAAGTGATAGCCCATCACCGCCAGCGTCATTGCCGTGCCGACGCAGTGGCGATAGCGTGTGGCCACCGTGAGCAGGAACTTCCAGTAACTCCAGCGCTGCCTGCCAAACACGCCCTGCCGCACGATCGACGTGACAAAGGCGCGGGCATTGCCCGCGGTCAGCCATTGCTGCTTCCACTTGCGTTTCCCATTCCGCGGCTGGGTCCGGCTCAGGTACAGTTTGACGCGCTCGTAGTACGCCTCGCAGCTATAGATCCGCTTCAGCACGGAGCGATAGCCCTCCACCAGGCGCTGGGCATCCATGTGGGGCAGAAAGTTCAGATTGTCGCTCGTGTTGTCGCCGTGGCCTGCGTCCAGAATGCGGCCTTCCCGGCGCAGCCGCCGGAACAACTGCGTTCCCGGCATGGCCTGCAGCAGCCCCACCATCGCAATCGGAATGCCGCTCTTCTGGATAAACTCCACCATGCGGTCGAAGATGTCGTCGCCGTCCGTATCGAAGCCCAGGATGAACCCGCCCATCACCTGCATGCCATAGCTCTGGATGAGGGCCACGCTATCCAGCAGGCTGCGCCGCGTGTTCTGCAGCTTGTTGCTGGCGATCAGTCCCGATTCATCAGGCGTCTCGATGCCCAGAAACACCGAACTGAAACCCGCGTCTTTCATCAGTTGCATCAGCTCAGGATCGTCGGCCAGGTTGAGTGAAGCCTCAGTCGTGAAGTCGAAGTTGATCTTGTACTGATTGCGCCACTCGGCGAGTGCCGCGCACAGTTCCTTGGCCCTGGCCTTGTTGCCGATGAAGTTGTCGTCGACGATGAACACTGCCTCGCGCCAGCCGGCCGCGCGCAGTTGATCCAGCTCGGCCAGCACCTGCGCCACAGCCTTGGTGCGCGGCCGGCGGCCGTAGATTTCGATGATGTCGCAGAACTCGCAGTTGAACGGGCAGCCGCGCGAGTATTGCACCGTCATGGTGGAGTAGCGCCGCATCTTGATCAGGCTCAGATCGGGCAGCGGGCTGGTTTCCATCTCCGGCCGCTCGGCAGCCTGATACACAGGTTTGGCCGTTCCCAGTTCCAGGTCGTGGGCCAGCTCGCCAATCAGCCCTTCCGCCTCGCCGATCACCACGTGGTCCGCCTTCAGTTCGGCCGCGGGAACGCTGCTGGCGATGGGGCCACCGACAACCGTGCGCAGTCCGCGTGCGCGGCAGCGCTCGACGATCGCCACGAGCGGCTCGCGCTGAATATGCATTCCGCTCAGCAGCACCACGTCCGCCCATGCCAGATCGCGCTCAGTGAGACGCTCCACATTGGTGTCCACGAGCCGCTTTTTCCAACTGCCCGGCAACAAGGCGGCTACGGTCATGAGCCCCAGTGGAGGCTGCGCCGCACGCTTGCCCACAAACTTGAGCGCGTGTTTGAAGCTCCAGTAGGTGTCGGGAAACTGGGGGTAGATCAAGAGGGCATTCATTCGGCAACCTCCGCAAGGAGGAGTTCGTCGCGGCGAACAGGTCCCGCATTCATTTTCCCACCGGGAAACCAGACTGCTGTGCAAATTTGACCAGGATCTCAGCGTCGTTGCTGTGCGCAAGTCACAATCCGCGGGCTGGTCTCGGCGCTGGCATCATGTGATCTAAGAGCGTTCAGACTTGCCAATGCGCCCGCGGAGGCGCTTGAGCACATTGGGCGGCACCAAGCCCGTCACATCGCCGCCAAAGCTGAATACTTCTTTCAGCATGCGCGAACTGATAAACGAGTAGCGTCCCGCCGGCTGCAGGAAAACCGTTTCGATCTCCGGCGCCAGCCTGCGATTCATCAAGGCCATCTGGAATTCGTATTCGTAATCGGAGATGGCGCGGATGCCGCGCAGCACCGCTGAGGCTCCTTGCTGACGTGCAAACTCCACCATCATTCCGTCAAAGGTGGCTACCGACACGTTGTTCAGCGCGCGCGTAGCCTCTTCCAGCATCTCCACCCGTTCGGAAACGCTGAAGAGAGGATTCTTGCCGGGGTTGTTGAGAACGGCGACGGTCAAGTGGTCGAAGAGCTTGGATCCGCGCTGAATCAGATCGACGTGCCCATTGGTGGGCGGGTCAAACGTACCGGGGTACAGCGCTTTCACGGTCATCGCGGCGGCTCCAAAGGGATTCTAACAGCGGGCACTTCGCGATTTTGAGACGGACCTGACAAACCGGACCTGACGCGCAAACCGTTCCGGTCGACCAGACCCGCTCAGTTGGAGAGTACCGCTTCATGGTTCACGACACGCGCCGCGGTTGATGCGACGTAGAGCGAGATGACGGTAATGTCGTCGTTCTGTCCGAACCGCTGCGCAATTTGCGCAATATAGTTCGCCGGCTCATGACTCACTTGCTGAGTCCGTTCAAACCCGAAGAGTTCGCCCTGAGCATTGGTGGCCTCGACCACGCCGTCGGAGAGAAAGACGAGCCGATCGCCCCGGGTGAGCTGAAACGTGGCTTGCTCGTACTGGATGCCCGCGATCACTCCCAGCGGCAGACCTGGTGAAAGTTCCATCTCGCGTCCATCGCGATAGGGGCTCAGATGGCCGGCATTCGCAATCGCTATCGAGCCATCGGGATAGACGCGGGCACACAGGCAGGTGGCGAAACTGGCCACCGCTTCTGCATTGGGGGTTGCCCCCGTACCGAGCATTACGTGATTTAGATGATCGAGAACGGTGGCGGGATCGTGAGAGAGTTCGTTCCGCAAAGCCCCAACCAGCGTGCTTGCGTTCATGGCTGCCTGCAGGCCTTTTCCGCTCACATCGCCCACCACAATCAGCATCGAGCCATCGGCAAGAGGCAGCACCTGAAAAAAATCTCCGCCCACGCCATTGACGGGCAGATACGCGCTCTCCAGCATGAAGTGTTTGTTCGATGGAAGTTGTGTCGGGATCAGCAAAGATTGCACGCTGCGCGCCGCGGCAATTTCGGCCGACGTACGCTGCTCTTCTTGGCTCACGCGCAGGAAGCGATAAAGAATCACCGCGATGAGGCTCGCGAGAAACACCGTGTAGACCACCGGTCCCATGCCGGACTCAATCGGCCCAAAATGAAAAAGGTGTGAAGCAAAGCGATCCGGGAGCCAGTGCCTGCCCGCGGCATAGTCGAGGATGGTGTCGATGGAGTCAGCCGTTGCGGCCATAAAGAAAGGCACCAGCATGACTCCCGCCTCTCGAAAGCCGCGCCGCCATGCGCGGTAGAGCAAAACGCAAACCATGGTGCAGAACGTTACTTCGGCGCTCATTGAGAGGTAAGCGTAGGTTTGCTCGAAGCCAAGCAGCGATGCGACGGGCAAAAGCAAAAAGCAAACTTGAACGGTGCGAATGATGGTGCGATTTCCGTATCCGGTAAATCGAAGCACGAACTCCAGTGTGACCGCCATGAAGATGCGGCCGGTCCACAAATGTACGACCTCGAACACGGGGAACGGCAAGAGTGCCAGGCCATACGCGAGTTCCACCGACCCGGTGACCGCTACCGACAAGCACATCAACCCAAGCCACAGGTATTCGGAGTGGTTGCGCTGCGACAGGTAGAGGATGGTCGCGAGCGCCGCAACGCAGAGAAAAAGAAAGGAGACGATCATCCCGGCGATCACGTGCTGATCCCAATGCCGCGCTACTGCGAGATCAAGGCGATCCGCGACGTCTTCAGGACTCCCCAACTCCACCTTGTCGAGCAGACTATGGGAGATAGGAATGCCAAACCCGGTCCAGCTCCGAATCGCCACAAGCGTGGTCCCGTCTGGGCCTTCGCGCGACAGTTTCACCACGAACGGCGGCGATTGGTACATGACCGGTTTGTCGGTCATTCCGCGGGAGTGGCCTGCTTCGACCCCATTCACATAGACGGCTAACTGCCCCATGTTATAGCTGGTGACGAGCAACTCGAGGGAGGGGCCCCGCGCGGAACTTCCCGGTTGAAGTTGCTGCGGCTTCAGGCGAAGGCGGTACCATGCATATCCGGAGTAGGGCTCGATGCCTTGCTCGGTGAGCGTCTTGCCGAGGGTTACAGTGGGCCACGACGAGTCGTCAAAGCCCGCATCCGCCCACTGCGGGTTGTCTCCCATTTGAAAGCGCCACGGCCCGTCGAGTTGCAGAATGCCATGGATTCCAGCCGGCGCAACGCCATCCTTGGCCGTGCTTTCCTGTGGGCGCTGCGCCGCCGTTGCCTGATCCGCTGCAACGAGCGCAGCGGGGGCGGCCGCCATGCATAGGAGCACTAGCCCGCGAAGGATCGAACGTGAGTAAATCCGCGCCGCTCGTCCAACGATCTTCATGGTTTTACAAGTCTATCGGGAACCCGGGTACGAATCTCGTCTCGCTATGCTGTGACGCTTTCACTTAGCTCCGCGCGACTTCACGGCCTCTTTAGCCTCGGCAGGGCCGGCCGCCGGAACTTCAGGGATCTCGGCCTTTGACCCGCCGATGTTCAGCTTTTTGCGCAGTTCGGCGTCCATGCGGGCGAAGACGCCCGTGTTTTCCTTCAGGAAACTGCGGGTGTTTTCACGTCCCTGGCCGATGCGCTCACCGGAGTAGCTGTACCACGCGCCGGACTTCTCCACGATGTTGTTGGCCACGGCCATGTCAAGCACGTCGCCTTCGCGGCTGATGCCCTCGCCGTAGAGAATGTCGAACTCGGCTTCGCGGAACGGGGCGGCAACCTTGTTCTTCACAATCTTGACCTTGGTCCGGTTGCCGGTCACTACGTCGCCTTCCTTAATGGCGGCGATGCGGCGAATATCGATACGCACCGAGGAGTAGAACTTCAAGGCGCGCCCGCCGGTCGTGGTCTCCGGGTTGCCGAACATGACGCCAATCTTCTCGCGGAGTTGATTGATGAAGATGAGCGCCGTGCGGGATTTCGAGACCGTGCCGGTGAGCTTGCGCAGGGCCTGGGACATGAGGCGCGCCTGCAGGCCCATGTGGGACTCGCCCATCTCGCCGTCCAACTCGGCCTTGGGCACCAGCGCGGCGACAGAGTCCACCACCAGCACGTCGATGGCGCCGGAGCGGACCAGCGCCTCGGTGATCTCCAGAGCTTGTTCGCCGCTATCGGGCTGCGAGACCAGCAGGTTATCGATGTCCACGCCCAGCTTCTTGGCGTAGCTGGGGTCCAGCGCGTGCTCGACGTCGACAAAGGCTGCCAGGCCGCCCATCCGTTGGGCCTCGGCAATTATCTGCAAGGTGATGGTGGTCTTGCCAGAGGACTCAGGCCCGTAGACTTCCGTCACACGGCCGCGCGGAATGCCACCCACGCCCAATGCTGCGTCGAAGCTGATGGAGCCGGTGGAGATGACCGCAATGGGCAGCAGCGCCTCTCGCGATCCGAGCCGCACAATCGACCCCTTACCAAACTGTTTCTCGATCTGTGAAAGGGCAAGTTCTACGGCTTTGGCACGGTCATCGGCAATGGCCATTGGGACAGTCTCCTCTTCATGCTTGCCAGGCATCTCCCCTTGCCGCGAAGGGCGGCGCAAGAGCGAAAAGCGTGGAATGCATTTCGATGGGATTGTAGCAGGGCTAGACACACAAATACAGAAGAAAAGCGAAGAAAAAGAGAAATGACCTGCACGCGAGCTCAACTAGCCTCGCGGAGGCTTCCAGCGCTGCCGAAAACAGTCGCGAGAAGGTCAGATCGTATAGGCGCCTATGCGGGTTTCGCGGCTCGTCAGCGCGTCACAGGAACGATCCAGGCTTTCGTAGTCTGCGTCATGATCCTTGCGAAATGCGCGGAACGCTTCTTCACTGGCCCAGCGATCGATGGTCAGGTAGTTGCCGGGAATGTAGGCGTCGCGCAGCAGTTCCGTGCCTTGATAGTCAGGCGAGGAACGGAAGAGGTGCGCCCATGCCCCGTCCGGCCCATAGGCCGATTCGAACGCGGCAATCTTCTCCTCAGCAATCTCGAACTGCCACACCACAACGAACATTGCGAACCCCAATCCTGTCTTCATGGTAGCGCACGGTTGTCACCCGCCGCAGCCGCAGTGGCGAGCCAGCACTTCGACGAAATGCAGAGCTTTCCGATGGCCCAGCTGTGCAATCTGCTCGCGGCAACTGAAGCCGTCGGCCACCACGATGGTCATAGGACCGGCAGCTTCGACGGCCGGCAGCAGCCCCTGGCCGGCAATGGTCTTTGAGATTTCGAACTTGTCCGCCTCAAAGCCAAACGGGCCCGCCATTCCGCAGCAGCCCGCCTCGATCGCTTCCACCGTGGCTCCCGCCTGCCGTAGCAGGGCGATTTCGCTCCCCTGGCCGCCAAAGACCGCCTTGTGATGGCAGTGGCCGTGAATGAGAATGTGCGCGCCCGTGAGCCGCCCCGTCGCAAAATCCGGCGCCTTGGCGGCGAGCCAGTCTGCCAGCAGCCACACCTCATCCTTCAGCCGCAGCGCTCGGGCATCGTTTGGGAACAGCTCCGGCAGTTCGTCCTTGAAGACGCTGGCGCAGCTCGGCTCCAGGAAGATGAACGGCAGTCCAGCCTCGATCTGTGGGGCCATGCGGGCCAGCACGTTGGCGAGATACGTCCGCGCCGCGTTGAGGTGGCCGAAATCGTAGAGCGGCCGCCCGCAGCAGATGTGGCCTTTGGGCGTCTCCACCGTAAAGCCGGCTTCGGTCAGAACGGCCTCGGCGGCGATGAGCGTTTGAGGGTGGTAGTAGTTGTTCCAGGTGTCGGGCCAAAGCAGAACCCTTCGTTGCGCTGGACCGCCAAGATCCGCTGCGGAATCAGCGTCGCGCCCTTTCAAAGCTGCGACTCTCTGTTTCCGATAGGTCCGCGCGGCCAGGCTGGGAAGTTCGCGCTGCTGCGCGACGCCCACAATGTGTTTGATCAGCGGGCTCGTGATTGGGCCGGTCAGCAGGGCATTGGTCAGCCCGGGAGTGAGCGACCCCCAACGCGCCAGCTTGTCCGCAAATCCGAAAATGTAGTGGTGCAGCGGGTGTAGTCGCCCCTTGTACCGCTGGGCTAGGAACTCCGACTTGTAGGCCGCCATATCCACCTGCACCGGGCACTCCGTCTTGCAGGCCTTGCAACTCAGGCAGAGGTCGAGAGCCTCATGGACCGCCTCGCTCTGGAATCCTTCCCTGCGCAGGTCCCCCGCAAGCATCTCCCATAGCAGACGGGCGCGGCCGCGAGTGGAGTGCTGCTCGTCGCCGGTGGCGCGGTAGCTGGGGCACATCACGCCGCCGGTGGTCTTGCGGCAGGCGCCCACTCCCACGCAGCGCTCCGTGGCGCGCTCCAGCGATCCGCCGTCTTTGGCGAAGACAAAATGCGTTTCGAACGCGGTGTGCGAATGTGCGTGAGCCGGCGGCTCGCTTGTGGCAACCGGTCCGTGGCGGAGGTTTTCCAAGGGGTCGTACACGCGCACCGAATCCACGACTTTGCCGGGATTCATGCGGTTGTCCGGATCCCACAGCGCCTTGAACTCGCGAAAGGCCTGCATCAACTCCGGCCCAAACATCTTGGGCAGCAGCGCCGCGCGCGCCTGGCCATCGCCATGCTCTCCGCTGAGCGATCCGCCAAAGCTCAGCACCAGGTCGGCGGCGCGGTCGATGAATTCGCGGAAATCGCGCAGGCCCTTCTCCGAGCGGAAATCGAAGTTGATGCGTAGATGTACGCACCCCTGGCCATAGTGGCCATAGAGCGGGCTGCGGTAGCCGTATTCGCCCATCAGCGCCACGAGTTTGCGCAGGTAGGCGCCCAGGTGCGCGGGCGGGATGCCGGCGTCTTCCCAGCCTTCCCAGCCCTCCGGCTCGCCCGGCACAAAAACCGTGGCGCCCAGGGCCGACTCGCGGACAAACCAGATCCGAGCAGCGTCTGCCGCGTTATAAATGCGCCCTGCGGGTGCGGTGGGCCAGCTTTTCGCGTCGCGGATCAGGGATTCGGCCTTGGATTGGGCCTCTTCGGCTGTCCACGCGCCCATCTCCACCAGCAGAAAGCCACCTCCCGGCGGCAGCAGGGAGACATCGTCGACCGCGAGATCCTTGCGGCGCATAAAGCTCAGCAGTAGTTCGTCAAATCCCTCCAGGCCGATCGGCCCATGTTCCAAAGCCCGGGGAACGGCGTCCGCGGCGAGGAATGCGTCAGGGAAAGCCAGCGCTGTAAGCACGCGGAAAGGAGGGCTGGCGGTAAGATTCAGCGTTGCGGAGACAATAGTGGCGCAGGTGCCTTCCGTTCCCACCAGTGCGCGGGCCACATGGAAGCCATTCTCCGGCAGCAGTTCGTCCAGGTTGTAGCCGGAGACGCGCCGCGGAATGCGCGGAAACTTCTGCCGGATGAGTTCAGCGTAGCGGTCGCGCAGGCCGGCCAGCCCCGCATAAATTTCTCCCGCGCGCCCGCCGCCGCGGATAGCCGCTTCCAACTCGGCCGCTCCCGTGCGGCCCACCGTCATCCTCGTGCCGTCGTAGAGCACTATGTCGAGCGACTCGACGTTGTCGGCCACCTTGCCGCCCAGCAGTCCGTGAACGCCGCAACTGTTGTTGCCGATCATGCCGCCCAACGTGCAGCGGCTGTGCGTGGCGGGGTCAGGAGCATACGTCAGGTGGTGCAATTCGGCGGCTTCGCGCAGGCGGTCGAGCACGATGCCCGGCTCCACAGTAGCGAGCTTCGCGTCGGGATCGATAGCGCCCAGCCGGTTCATATACTTCGAATAGTCGAAGACCACGGCCACGTTGGCGCATTGGCCGGCCAGGCTGGTGCCCGCGCCACGCGGCAGCACGGCGGCTCCGGTGGCGCGACAGGCCGCCAGCGCAGCTTCCACGTCGGCTGCATCGCGGGGCACAACCACTCCCACTGGAAGCTGGCGGTAATTGGAAGCATCGGCCGCGTAAAGCGCACGCGAGCCCATGTCGAAGCGGATCTCGCCGCGAAACGTCACTCTGAGCCTCGCCTCCAACTCGCGGTGGGCGGCAAAGCGCTCATGATCCAGCTGGGGCTGGTTGGTGAGAATGGAAAATGTGCTCACCGGCCAATGTTAGCGCGATTTTTTCAAGCGAGGGGCACAACGGGCAGGATCCGGATGCTTTAGCGCGAGGGCCACTCTTCGACCACCACGCCCAGGTCGTTCAGCTGCTGGATCGCTGCTTCCACGTTGCGACGCACCGAGGCGCGCTTCTTGCGGTCGGCCAGGGGCGACTCGGCAATGGCAACCACGCGCCCGTAACGCCACGCGCCAGCGGGCAGCGCGAGCAGCGCTTCGGGCAGCTCGCCGGGGCGCAATTGCAGTTCCTGGCGGCGGGCAGCCGTGGGACGCAGCAGCGTTCCCGCGCCCATGTCGCTGGGATTGGCGTCGGCCATGGTGATGCGCAGGTTCAGGTGGTCGGCGTCCACGCTGATAAACGGATTCGCCCATTCGCCCGGCTCGTGCACGTTCGTGTAGAGGCTTTTGGTGGGCAGGGGAATGCGGGAAATTGCGGCGCGCCGTCGGTCGTGCTCGGTGGCAGTCGCCTGGGCCTGTTGCTGGGCTTTCACGGCCGTCTCGGCCACCCCGACCACCGCCTGTTCTTCCTTGTGACAGGCGACAACGGCGAACGCCAGCAGGAGAGCCATCGCCGCGTATCCCCTGACTTTTGAGTGATCGATCACGCTTCAAGGATAGCAGGACAAGGAAGCATTAAATCGCCTCCGATGTCATGACCGGGTCATATCTCGGTTTTCGTCGGGGCTCCTTGTCAGCGAGCCTCCGGTTTCACTCGCCTTTCCATACGGGAGCACGTTTCGCCAGGAAAGCGCGCGTGCCTTCGGCCTTGTCGGCCGTGCCGCAGAGATGGCCGAAGCGATAGGTTTCGCGGAGCAGCGCAAGGTCCAGCGGCAGATCAATGCCCTCATTCACAGAGCGCAGGGTTTCAGCCACTGCCAGGGGCGCGTTGGCGGCGATTTCCATGGCCAGGGCCTCGGCGCGAGGCATCAACTCCGCCACCGGCACCACTTCATCCACAAGGCCAATACGCAGAGCCTCCCGCGCATCGATCATTGAACCGCTGAGCAGCAGCTTGAGAGCAGTGCCGCGTCCTACCAGGCGGGGCAGTCGCTGCGAGCCGCCGTAGCCGGGAATTACGCCGAGCTTCACCTCGGGCTGGCCCAGGCGTGCGTCGTCGGCCGCCAGGCGCAATGTGCAAGCCATGGCCAGTTCGCAGCCGCCGCCCAGCGCGAAACCCTGAATGCAGGCGATCACCGGCTTGCCAAGAGTCTCGATGCGGCGCAGAATGTCCTGTCCATGCAGGGCAAAGACGCGCCCGTCTTCATCCGAGAGCGCGACAAGCTCGCCAATGTCGGCGCCGGCGGCAAAGGCGCGGCCGCCCGCACCCGTGAGCAGCACCACTCGAACGGAGACATCGGCGGCCAAGCGGGCAAACACTGTGTCCAACTCGGCCAAGGTTGCGGCGTTGAGCGCGTTCAGGACCCTGGGACGGTCCAGCGTGACGACCGCCAGGGGCGGCCGCATATCGAGACGAATGTTGGCGTATTCCATTGCGTGCACGAGGGTAGCAGAGAAGACTGCATGTCAGCCAATCCGCCGCATCCACTCGGAGAACACAATGTCACTGCCGTTTCAGCGCAGTCTGCGGTAGACTGCGCACGCACCGCACAGGAGAGGCTTGGCATGAACAAGAAAATCGTGGCAATTGTGGGCAGCTATCGCAAGGGTGGAACGATCGACGCGGCAGTGGAGGCCATTCTCGCGGGTGCGCGCGAAAAGGGAGCGAAGACGCACACCCTCTACCTGACCGAGCAGCACATCGAGTTCTGTACCAATTGCCGGGAGTGTGGGATGAAGGAGGGGCCGGAACGGGGCAAATGTCAGCAGAATGACGACCTGGAAGGCATCCTTACGGAGATTGAGGCTGCGGATGCGGTGGTGCTGGCGAGCCCGGTGAATTGCGGCAGCGTGACGGCGATCTTCCGCCGGTTCATGGAGCGGCTGCTGGGCTGCTTCTACTGGCCGTGGGGCCAGCCGGCTCCCAAGCCGCGCAGCAAGGTGCACACCCTGAAGTCGATTCTGGTGGCTTCGTCGGCCATGCCTGGTTTCATGATTCCTCTCTTCACCGGAGCCTCGACCGCGTTGCGCAGGGCTGCCAACATCCTGGGTGCAAAGCCGGTTGGCACGCTTTGGATCGGTCTCGCCGGTGGGGAACCGGACCACCAGCCGTCCGCTCGCACGCTGCGGCGCGCCCGTCGCATGGGGATGAAGCTGGCGTAGGGTGGATTCCGGCCCAAAAAGGAATCGGGTGGCTGGCGTCTTTGCGTCAGCCACCCGAAGAGTATTGCAAGCCAGTGATGTACAGGCTATTCAGGAGACATGTACAGAGTATCGGCCAATCTGGTTGAAGTCTTGAGTCATTCGGCTGAGTCTGGACTCCACCAATGGGTTGAGGCGAAAGTCGTTATTTGTGTTCGAATGAAAGGACTTCTGTGCATCCTGCCACCGGTCCGATTAGTGTTGAGGTGCGCCTTGTTGCGCAAGATTGCGTACTTTGAGGAAAAAGCGCCTCCCGCGACTGTGCCCCCGACCGAAACCAATTCGAGCCCCAGGTTGAACTCCAGGTGGGAACGCGCTGCGAGCCGTCTGCTGGTCGCTGCCCGATACGCCCAGGTGGCCCGCCCGCGGCGTTGGCTCGCGATCCCGTTGCTGCTTGCCGCCGCGGTAGCGGCCCCCGCGCTGGAACCCACCACGCCGCTGGCCAGCTACAGCCGTCAAAGCTGGGTGATGGAGAATGGCCTGCCGCAGAACACTATCCAGGCAATGGCGCAGACCCAGGACGGTTTCCTGTGGCTGGGTACCGAGGTGGGGCTGGTGCGATTTGACGGCAACGGCTTCCGCATATTCGATCGAGACTCAAAGCCCGCGCTGCCGGGCAATGACGTGCGCTGCCTGCTGGCCGCGAATGACGGGTCGCTGTGGGTGGGAACCAGCGAGGGGCTGGAGCGATGGAAGAGCGGGACGGTCACAACCTTCACCACGCGGGAAGGACTGCCGGGGAATGGAATCCGGGCGATGATGGAGGCTCCGAATTCGGGGCTGTGGGTGTGGACGGACGGCGGATTGGCGCAGCTCAGATACGGACGGTTTGTGGCGAGCGGTTATTGGCGGCCGGGAACTGCGATCCCGGCGGAGACGGCTAACGGAGAGGTCGGGTTCTGGCTAGGTGAGGAAACTGATACGGACAACATTGTCCCCTGGAGACGGATTGCGGCGCAGGCGGGTTTGCCGAAGGATTCGGTCGAGTTTCTGGCGGCGCTCAGCGGCGGCGACCAAGTAGTTGGAAGTAAAAGCCTACTGGTGGTCGACCACCGGGGCAAAGCATTGGACCGGCTGACTGCCGGCAAGGAGCTTCCAGGCAGCCGCATTCAGGCTGTTTTCGTGGACCGCCAAGGGGCATTGTGGATCGGCACCAACGGCGGGTTAGCCCGATTTGCGGGGGGCAAACTCGAAAAGCTGCCGGTTACCGACCCATTGGCCACGGCGTCGGTGCTGGCGCTGATGGAAGACCGCGAGGGCAACATCTGGGCCGGGACCGAGGCTGGCGGACTGCACATCCTGCGCGACCAGCGCTTCCGCATTCTCAGCACCCGGGAAGGGCTCTCGTCGGACTCCACCAGCACAATTGTGGAGGACAGCGCGGGAACGCTATGGGTGGGCACCAGCGGTGGCGGTTTGAATGCCATGCGCCCCGCTGCGCCGGGGAAAGACGTCGTGCGCACGTATTCGGTCCGCGACGGACTGCTGAGCGACGTGATTCTCTCGCTTGCAGCCGCGCCCAGCGGCGACCTGTGGGTAGGCACGCCAGACGGCCTCAGCCGCATCCACGCGGGCAGGGTGGACGCGTTCACGTCGGCCGACGGCCTTCCCGACGACTTCATCCGCTCGCTGCTGGCGGACGCCGACGGTTCCCTGTGGATCGGCACGCGGCGCGGGCTGACGCACTGGACGGGCGGACGAATTCCGACAGGCGCAGGCTCGCACATGGAGACCTACACGCACCTCAACGGCCTGGGCAGCGACCTGGTGGGCGCCATGGCGCGCGACACGGACGGGGATCTTTGGGTGGCAACCTTCGCCGGCCTCTCGCGGCTCCACGGCGGCAAAATCACCAACTACACCACCGCCGATGGCCTGGCCAGCAACGTGGTGACGGCGCTGCTGGCACGCGGGCAAGGAACGGTGCTGATTGGCACGCAGGATCACGGTTGGAGCCTCTGGGACGGCCATCGGTTCTCATCGCTGCGTCATAACGGCCTGGACAAGACGACCATTCACGCCATTCTGGACGATGCGGGCCACCATCTCTGGTTTGCCACCGGTAACGGCATTGCGCGTTGCGACTGCGGCGAGGGCATGGGCGCGATGCAGAGCGCCGACTGCGCCAACTGGGTGGAGTTCAGCACCGCCGACGGATTGCGGAGCCGCGAGACCGCCACCAACAGCCATCCCTCGGCGTGGCGTGCGCGCGACGGCCACCTGTGGTTCGCCACACCCAAGGGACTTGTCGAAGTGGACCCCGCGCACTTTCCCGTCAACCTTGTTCCTCCGCCGGTCGCGCTGGAGCGCTTCGCCGTAGACGACGTAGACGAGGCGTTGCAGCCGGCAGACGGCTCGCTCAAGATCGCCGCCGGACACAACCACTTCCAGTTCGACTATGCGGGCCTTAGCTTTACCGCGCCGCAAAAGGTCCGCTACCGCTACATGCTGGAGGGGTTCGATCACGCGTGGACCGAGGCGGGCAGTCGCCGCACCGCCTACTACACCAGCATTCCACCGGGCCGGTACACCTTCCGCGTGCAGGCCGCCAACAACGACGGCCTGTGGAACACGCAGGGCACGGCGCTGGCATTCCAACTGCTTCCGCACTTCTATCAGACTGCGTGGTTCTACGTGCTGCCGGCGCTGGGCCTGGGAGGGATCGTGGTTCTGCTGCTGCGGCTGCGGCTGCTGCGCGCCGAGCGTGAGTTCCGCGCGGTGCTGGGCGAGCGCAGCCGCATCGCGCGCGAAATCCACGACACGCTGGCGCAGGGCTACGTGGGCATCTCGGTGCAGTTGGAGGTGCTGAGCGAGTTGCTGCGTCAGCACAGGGTGGAGGCTGCGGCCAAGCATCTGGATACAACGCGCGGCTACGTGCGCGAAGGACTGGCCGACGCGCGGCAATCGATCTGGGCGCTGCGTTCGCAGGACTCCGGGGAGACCACGCTGCCGGTGCGCATGAGGCGCATGGTGGAGCAGGCAGGCGCGCACGGACTGGCGGCCAGCTTCAGCATTTACGGAGCCTACCGCCCGCTGCCGCCGGGCACCGAGCGCGAAATCGAGCGCGTGGCGCAGGAAGCCATCCATAATGTGAAGAAGCACGCGGGGGCGCAGAACCTGACGGCTCAACTGGAGTATGGTCCATCGGAAATTGCGCTGGAGGTGCGGGACGATGGACGCGGCTTTGTACCCGATGGCGGCGCGGTCCCGGATTCGCCGGCCGGGCACTACGGCCTGACCGGCATGCGAGAGCGCGCCGCGGCCATCGGCGGCTCGCTTGAAGTCCAAAGCGAGCCGGGGACGGGAACAACAGTACGGTTGCGGGCGCCAGCGCCCAAGGGTGTAAAGGAGTCAGCGTGACACAGGAGTCGATTCGCGTTCTGGTTGTGGAGGACCATCACGTGGTGCGCCAGGGATTGGTGGCGCTGCTCAACGTGGTGGACGGTCTTGAAGTGGTGGGCGAAGCTGCGGACGGAGTGGAAGCCATCGCCCAGTTCCGCAAGTGTCAGCCGGCGATTACGCTGATCGACCTGCGCCTGCCGCGGCTCTCCGGCGTCGATGTCATTCAACGCATCCGCATGGAGACGCCCAACGCGCGCTTCATTGTGCTCACCACCTACGACGGCGACGAGGATATCTATCGCGCGCTGCAGGCCGGGGCCCGGGCCTATCTGCTGAAGGGCATGACGACCGACGAACTGATCGCCACCATTCGCACCGTTCATGCGGGCAAGTCGTACATTCCTCCGGCCATTGCGCAGCGCCTGGCCGAGCGCATGGGAACGGAAGAGCTGACGCCGCGCGAATTCGACGTGCTGGAACAGATTGTGCACGGCAAGAGCAACAAGGAGATCGCCACCGAGCTTGAAATCTCAGAGGCTACCGTGAAGACGCATATCAACAGCCTGCTGGGCAAACTGGGCGTCACCGACCGCACGCAGGCCGCCACCGCCGCCCTTCAGCGCGGCATCGTGACCCTTGAATCCCTTAGAAAGCCGAAGCCATGAACCCAACGCTCACGACCCAAAACAGGATGGACCCGATGAGACGCTGCATTCTTTTCTCACTGTTTCTGGTGCTGGCTTCGACCACGCTGCACGCGCAGAAGAGCGCATGGCGGCAGGCCACGGATGCTGAGCTGGCATCCCTGCTGCCCGCACGCGCGCCCGTGGAAAAGGAACACATCGAAACGGAGATGCGCACCGCCTCAGGGATCGTCAACGGACGCGGCCATTTCATCGCGGGCGTGGTGCTGATTACCGCGGGCTACTCGGCGGAGGGCAAATATTCGCACTACCTCATTGTGCAGGCACCGGTGAAGATCGGCGGCATCTCCCTCAAGCCCGGCGAGTATGTATTTGGCTGGTCGCGCTCGGGCGATGGCTTGAGCGTGCACTTTCACCTGGCTGCAACCGGTGCGCCGGTGGGCACCGCGGAGGCGCATCGCATCGCCGGGACGAGTCGCGTGGAGAGCCTGCGCATTTGGCCGCCTGCCGACAAGGCGCTGATTCAGATCGGCCGTTTCGGCGTTCCGTATGAAGTAGCGGACGAGTAGAAAGGCAGGGAATAGGGAACAGGGAATAGGAAACAGGGAATAGGGAATAGGGAACAGGGAACAGGGAATAGNNCGTCCGGAAGAGTCAAATGTCGACCGGAAGGTCGACAGATGCGGCGAAAAAAGGCCTGGCAAGTCATCGAGAACTGCACCAGGCGCACGAAAATGGGCATACGGCTGATTCGAGCGAAGATCGCGGATTCATTACAAAAGCAGCGAGTTAGCGAGTTAGCAAGTCACCGAGTCACCGAGTCAGCGGGTCAGCGGCTTGATGTTGGTCAACCCACCCTTGCCACAGAAACAAAGACGTGGCAAGGATGGGGCACCCGGCGAGGATTGTACCTTCCCACCCTAGCCGCAAAAACAAAAGCGCGGCGAGGGTGGGGCACCCGAAGTTTCATCCCCCGCGGGTCGGTGAAGCCGGTGGACGACTGTTCCCTGTTCCCTGTTCCCTGCTTCATTCATATCGCAGCGCCTCGATCGGGTCCATTGCCGCTGCTTTCCACGCCGGGTAGATGCCGAAGACGAGCCCGATCAAGCACGAAACTCCAAACCCGATTCCGACCCACGTGAAGGACAGCGATGCGTGCAGGAACGAGACCGCAAAATGGAGGATCAGCGTGAACAGGGCTCCAGCCAGGATGCCCAGGACGCCGCCCACCGCGCAAAGTGTCACCGCCTCCAGCGTGAATTGGAGGAGGATGTTGTTCCTGGTGGCCCCGATCGCTTTACGGATTCCGATCTCGCGTGTGCGTTCCGTGACTGAGACGAGCATGATGTTCATCACGCCCACCCCGCCGACCATCAGGCCCACCGAAGAAACCGCGACCATGAAGAGAAACAGCCCGCCGGTGAGCTGATTCCACAGGCGTGAAAGCGAATCGGGGCCGAAGATGGCGAAGTTGTCATCCTGTTCCAGCCGCACGCCGCGCCGCACGCGAAGAAGTTCGCGCACTTCTTCGATGACCAGCGATTTGTGAGAAGGGTCGTCGTATTTGACCACGATCCAGAAGTCCTTCAGCTCCGGATGAATCTTGCGGAAGGTGGTCAAGGGAAAGTAAGCGGAGTTGTCCTGCGTGTTGCGTCCGCTACCGAAGGGCTGGGGCTGCTTGTCGAGAACTCCGATCACGGTAAAGATGTTTCCTTCGCAATCGATGTCCTGACCGATAGGGGACTCGTCCGGAAAGAGATCTTCGGCGGCATCATGGCCCAGAACAGCCACGTTGGAGCTGTGCTCTTCTTCCGATTCGGTCCACATGCGGCCTTCGAGCATCTCGATCTCCGCCACCTCCTTGACCGAGGAAGTGGATCCGTTGAGGATGGTGTTCTGAATCTTGTGGGTGCCATGCTTGATCGACACGGCTCCGAGACCGGTCTGCCAGTTCTGGTAAGTCAGTTCCGGATCGACAGCCACAACATACGGAAGACTGCGCATCGCCACGCCGTCCTCATAGGTCAGTTTCTTGCGGTTGAGTTCCTCAGTCGTGGGGCGCTTCCCAAACGGCTCAAATTGGAAGATCCATAAATTGTTGGTGCCCAGCGTGCGCACGAACTGGTCGATGTTGGTGTTGAGCCCGTTGATGGCCGAGGAGATGAGGATCACGGTGGAAATGCCGATCGAGATTCCGAGGACCGTAAGGCCGGAACGCAGTTTGTTCTTGCGCAGCGTGTCGAAGGCCAGCCGCACCGATTCCTGTGAGTCGCTGATCCGCATGGCTATAACTCCGCTCTCAGTGCGGTAATGGGATCGAGTTCGGAGGCCTTGTATGCCGGATAGATGCCAAAGAACAAGCCTACGGCGGTGGAGACAAACAGGCTTACCACGATGGACCAGTATTCGATGGAGGACGGGAAAGCGATGGCGAGGGTAATCAGCTTGGCGGCCACGATGCCCGAGACTACGCCGATGATACCGCCCACCAGCGACACGGTTGCCGATTCGATGAGGAACTGCATCAGGATGTCGTGGCGTCGAGCCCCGAGGGCCTTGCGAACGCCGATTTCGCGAGTGCGCTCAGTGACCGCCACCAGCATGATGTTCATGATGACGATGCCGCCCACGACCAGGGAGATGGACGCGATCGAAGCCACTACGGCTCCGAAGCTGTTGAGGATCTTTCCCAGCAGGTTCTGGAAGGTTGCGCTGGAGTCGATGGAGAAAGCGTCAGCATCGTTGGGCGCGAGGTGGCGCCGCGCGCGCATAATTGTGCGCAACTCATCTGAGACGGCCTCCATGACCTCGCCGCCGCCGCCCGCATTCACGAAGACGGTCATGCTGGCGTGCGAACCATAGGAGTGGAGGAAGGCCGAGAGAGGAACCGCAACCCAGTTATCCATGCTCATGCCCAGCATCTTGCCCTGGCGCTCACCCACGCCGACGACGGTGTAGGGAGAGCCATCCACGCGGATCTCCTTGCCCAGCGGATCGCCCGGTCCAAGCACGTTGTCCACAATGTCGGAACCGACGATGGCCACGTGCGTAGCGTGCTCGTCCTCGACCTCGGTGAAGGATCGGCCGAGATCGATATTGAGGTTCGACATGGAAGGCATGGTCCAGGTCCATCCGCGAATGTTGGTGTCGGTGGTGGACTTGGTCCCAAAGACGATTTTGCCAACGGAGTTGCGCTGTGCGCCGACGCTTCTGCACAATCTGCAATCGGAGAGAACGGCCCTGTAATCGTCAATGGTTACGTCTTTGCGCTTCTGGAAGGAGAGGTATTCCTCGATGGTGATAAAGGTCTGCGGCATCTTGCTGATGGTGATCACGGCCGCGCCGTAGGAATTGATCTTTGAGGTCACAAACGATTTGGCGCCGTTGGTGAGGGTGACAACGGTGATGACCGAGCCAACCCCGATGATCACGCCCAGGAGGGTGAGGATGGAGCGCAGCTTGTTTCCCCACAGGGATTGCAGTGCGAGCCGAAAGGCCTCGATCAGTTGCATGGTTCCGCTCTCTTTCACAGAGCTTCACTGGGTGTTCCACGCCGGCTGTGGCATCCCACCCTAGGCGCAAAAACAAAGACGCGCCGAGGGTGGGGCACCCAGCATTGGTACAACATCAAGCGGTCAGAGACCTACCCAGATAGAAGACAGCACTCGGACCGCGTGGATAGTTTCCCTCTAGCTTACACTGGTCGCCGACTTCGTGTTTTCCGCTTTTATTCGCCCCGGTTACTCGTAGCGGAGGGCCTCGATGGGGTCAAGGTTAGCGGCCTTCCATGCGGGATAAATGCCGAACAGCAGCCCAATGGCGCATGAGGTGCCAAAGCCGATCAGCACCCACATCGTGGAGAGCGTAGCCGGCAACCCGATGGGAAGGAAATACACGATCCAGGTGATGATGGCACCCAACAGGACACCGATGATACCGCCCACCGCACACAGGGTCACTGCTTCGGTAGTGAATTGGGTGAGGAGCATGTGCTTGGTGGCTCCGATGGCCTTGCGCACGCCAATTTCGCGGGTGCGCTCAGTGACTGAAACCAGCATGATGTTCATCACGCCGACGCCACCGACCATGAGGCCGACGCTGGAGACGGCGACCATGAATCCGAAGAGACCGCCGGTGATGTTGCCCCAGAGCTTGGTGAGGGAGTCGGGGCCGAAGATTTCAAAGTTGTCATCGGCCGAGACTTTGACGTGGCGGCGGACGCGGAGCATTTCGCGAATCTCTTCTTCAACGACGGCCTTGTTGTTGGGGTCGTCGTACTTGACGCTGACCCAGAGGTCTTTGACCTCGGGATGGAGGCCGTGGAAGGTGCCCATGGGGAAGATGACGATGTTGTCGTTGGGATTCTTGCCGCTGCCGAAGGCCTGTTTCTGCTTATCGAGGACGCCGATGACGGTGTAGACGCCGTTGGCGACAGTGATCTCCTTGCCGATGGGATTTTCGCCGGTGGGGAAGAGCTCCTCTGCGGTGTCGGAGCCGAGGACGGTGACCTGGGCGTGGCGTTCGTCTTCATCGTCGTTGAAGATGCGGCCGGCGGAAAGGGTGAGGTTGGTGACGTCGGCGACGGCGGCGGAGTCGCCCTCGAGGATGGCTCCGGCGACCTTGTGACCCTCATATTTGGCGCTGACATCGCCCACGCCGAAGGCCTTGGAGTACTGATAGCCGCCGTTGACCGCGACCACGTGAGGCAGCGTACGGAGGGCGACGACGTCGTCGAGGGTGAGCTTCTTGCGGGTGAGCTGTTCCGTGGTGGGGCGCACGCCGATGACGGGCATGTGGAAGACCCAGAAGACGTTGGAGCCCATGGAGTCGGCGAATGCGGAGACGCGGTTGTTGAGGCCGCTGATGACCGACGAGATCGTGATCACGGTGGTGACGCCGATGACGATGCCGAGGACGGTGAGGCCCGACCGCAGTTTGTTGGCTCTCAGGGTTTCGAGGGCCATCCGGATGGATTCGCGTGTTTGTCCTTGAGCCATGGGGTTGCTCCGCAACAGTTGTCAGTGGTCAGTTGTCAGTTCTCAGTTGCCGAATGCAGGTTCACAGTTTAACCGTCAGTGTTTAGTTTTCAGTGATTGGGTGTGGGATAGGCCCTCCGCGGTTTCAATTTCCTGGCGATCTCCCATGTTGAGATCTTTGGCCAGTTGGAGCTGGGTTTGGACTTCATGATTGGACCCTCGAGCCATGCCGAGAAACTGTATGAATTCGCCCGGCTTCATGCGGCCTTGTCCCTCCGCGATGTTGCTGGGAATGGAAACTGCCGACCGCCGGATCTGACTCGTGAGGCCGAACCTCTCGTCTTGCGGGAACTCTTTGGTGAGGCCGTAAATCGCGACGGTCAATTCCGTGGATCTCTGCCATACGACTAAATCGCGAAATGCCTGCGCCATACTTTCTTTCCTATAGTGCCATTGCGGTTGCCGTGTTTTTAAACTGACAACTGAAAACTGACGACTGACAACTGCTCAGAGCTCTGCTCTGAGAGCGACTACGGGGTCGAGTTTGGCGGCTTTGCTGGCGGGGTAGACGCCGAAGAAGACGCCGGTGGCGGTGGCCATAAAGAGGCCGAGGAGAACACTCCAGGCCTGAATACTGGTGGGAAAACCGATGACGATGGTGATGAGTTTGGCGAAGGCGACGCCGCAAAGCACGCCGATGGCGCCGCCGACCAGGGCCATGGTGGCGCTCTCGATGAGGAACTGGAGGAGGACGTCGCGCTGGCGTGCGCCGAGGGCCTTGCGGACGCCGATTTCGCGGGTGCGCTCGGTGACGCTGACGAGCATGATGTTCATGATGACGATGCCGCCGACGACCAGGGAGATGGAGGCGATGCCGATGACGACGTCAAAGAAGATGGCGGAGATCTGCTTCCAGATATCGAGGAATGTGTCGTTGGTTTCGATCTCAAAATCATCGGGCTGGCCGACGGCGTTGTGGCGGCGGCTGCGCATGAGGGCGCGGACTTCGTCCTTGGCCTGCTCCATGATCTCAGGGCCGCCGCCGGCGCGGGCGAGGACGTCGATGGAGTTGTTGGAGCCGTAGGTCTGCTGATAAGTGCTCATGGGCACTGCGACCCAGTTATCTTGCGATCGGCCCAGCATCTTGCCTTGACGCGCGCCCACACCCACCACCGTGTAGGGAATGCCCCCCACACGGATTTCCTTGCCAATGGGGTCGCCCTCGCCCAGCAGGTTATCCACAATGTCGTAGCCCACAATCACGTCGTGGGTGGCTTTTTCATCGTCGGCCGGGGTGAACCCGCGGCCGAGGTCGATGTCGAGGTTGTCGAGCGAGATCATGGTCCAGGTGATGCCGCGGATGCCGGTGTCGGTGCTGGAGTGTCCGTTGTGGACGACGGAGCCCTGGCTGTAGAGGCCGGCGCCGATTTCGGTGCACTGGGCGCAGCCGTCGCGGATGGCTTCGTAGTCTTCCATGCGGAGGATCTTGCGCTTCTGGTAGCGGAAGTAGTCTTCGGCAGAGAAGATGACGCCGGGCATCTGTCGGACGGTGAAGACGTCGGCGCCGTGGCTGACGAGCTTGGTGCTGACGTAGGTGTTGGCGCCGTTGACCAGCGTGATGACCATGATGACCGAGGCCACGCCCATCACCACGCCGATCAGCGTGAGGATGGAGCGCAGCTTGTTTCCCCACAGGGACTGGAGCGCGAGTCGAAAGGCCTCAATCAGTTGCATGGTTCCGCTTTCTCAGCTTGACACTGGCGCCGCCAGCCGCCGTGTTGATCCAACGAATTGGCGCTCATCCGATTCCCGTTTCCGGCAATGACGGCGCGGCACCTTCAGTGTACGCAAGCTCCACCCCAGGAACCCGTGGCACGCATCCTCGGGTCAATCGAGCCAGAAATCGAGCCGGCAACGCCATGCGCCCGATTGCCGCAGACCCACCGATTCGAACCCGTTTACTGCTGTGAAACGACAAAAGCGGGGCCCCCAGCAGCGGGCCTTGGGTGCCACTGGGGGAAGGGCCATTTGGCCACCCCGCCCGGTGCGCAAGGTAACAAGAGAATTGGATTCGCTCCGGTATTCCTATGGACGCAACAACTTGCGCCGAAGCCGCAACTCAAGTCCCAAAATGCGCAATCGTTTGCCCTGGCCCCAGATGTTTTCTCTTCTCTGCAGAATACGAAGACCGGCGCGCGGCGGTTCCCACACCTTGCAATCGGCGCAAATTCCTGAGTTTTTCGGAACGATTCGCCCCGGTCCCGGCTTTCCCGAATGATCACAAGAACGACGGGCTGGGGAGGAACTGAGCCGCAACTCGTCGAGAAGCCGACAACCCAGGCCTCAGAATCGAGGCCTGGGACACCCAATCCTGAATCTGAACGAGATGTGGGGCAGCCGCCGATTCCGGGGTGCGGGCACCCTCGATTCCTCTGAAGTTGCGGTGATGCGGCTCACTGCCAGATGTGCCGGGCTTTGCGATAAGAGAAGTGGGGCGCTTTGGCGCTGAGCCGCTTTTGAGCCCGTTCCCTGTCCCCGGAAAGTGAGTACAACATGTCCCCTGCCGCCGCCCTCGTTGACTTCCAGGCCTGTTGGGCAGAGATGGATCTGCCGGCCCATGTGCGCGAGGTGCTGAGCGCCGCGCCGCTGGTGCAGACCCCGGAGAACCGTCCGCAACTGCTGGATTGGGCGCTGGGCCGGCCCACGGGCGCTACCGACTGGCGGTTGGGCAATCGTGACGATCACGGCGTGCACGAGGCGGTGTTCAATGCGCCCGGTGTGGGCCGCATCGTGGAGGCGGTCATCACCAAGGCGCGCAACGGGTTGGCGGTCAATTTTCCCGATCCCGCGATGCGCCGCCGCGATCCCGATGCGATGGTCATNNACGCAGGAGCTGGTGGCGATGCCGTTCTACGCCGGCACCGATGCCCTGGGTTACGGGTCGCTGCTGGTGGTGCCACGGCAGGCCGCGTTTTTTGCGGCGGCGCTGGCCGATCTGCAAGGCATGATTCCGCGGTCCCAGGTTCCGGCGGACTTCAAAATCACAGGCGGCGTGTTGTTTGTGGCGCCTCCGTTCCGGCACTCGCACTTTGGCGGAAAGCAGGTGGTGGTGCACGACCGCACAGCCACGCATCAGGAGGTCTTCGCCTACAACCTCTATCCAGGGCCCAGTGCGAAAAAGGGCGTCTACTCCATGCTGCTGGACATTGGCGAGCGCGAGGGCTGGACGACCAACCACTGCGCGGCCGTGGCCGTGGTGACGCCGTATGAGAATCAACTGATCCTGATGCATGAGGGCGCATCGGGCGGCGGCAAGAGCGAGATGACGGAGCACATCCACCGCATGGAGGATGGCCGCCTGCTGCTGGGCCGCAACGTGGTTACGAAGGAAGAGCGGACGCTGAACCTGCCCGAAGCCTGCCACCTGCGCCCCATCGCCGACGACATGGCCTGCGCGCACCCCAGCTATCAGGGCCGGTCAGGCCGGCTGACCGTGGCCGATGCGGAGAACGCATGGTTTGTGCGCGTGGATCACATCCACAGCTATGGCACCGCGCCGAACCTGGAGCGGCTGTGCATCGATCCGCCTGAGCCGCTGATTTTTCTCAACCACTACATCGTGCCCGGTGGCACCTGCCTCACCTGGGAGCACGTGGAAGACGCGCCCGGCAAGCTGTGCCCCAATCCGCGGGTGATTTTGCCGCGGCTCATGCGCGAAGACGTTTTGGAAGGGCCGCAGGCCGTGGACGTGCGCAGCTTTGGCGTGCGCTGCCCACCGACCCACCGCGACAGCCAGCTTTATGGAATTCTGGCCATGATTCATGTGCTGAGCCCGGCGCTGGCGTGGCTTTGGAGGCTGGTTGCTCCGCGCGGCCACGCCAACCCCAGCATCCAGGCGCAGAAGAGCAAAGAGATGCAGTCAGAGGGCGTGGGATCGTATTGGGCGTTTGCCACCGGCCGCCGCGTGGACCAGGCCAACCTGCTGCTGCGCCAGATTGTGGCCACCCCGGAGACGCGCTACGTGCTGCTGCCCAACCAGCACATCGGTGCGTGGAAGGTGGGTTTCATGGCGGAGTGGATTGCGCGCGAGTACCTGGCCCGGCGCGGCAGCGCCAAGTTTGCCCGCGAACAGGTGGGCGAGGCGATCTGCCCGCTGCTCGGCTACATTCCGCATCAGTTGCGCGTGGAGGGCTCCATGATTCCGCGCGTCTTTCTGCAGGTGGAGGAACAGCTGCAGGGCGGCATGGATGTGTACGAAGAAGGCGCGCGGCAGTGGCGCGAGTTTTTTGGCCGCGAACTGAAGCAGTTCCTGGTGCCGGACCTCGACCCTCTCGGCAAGCGAATCATCGAAGCCTGCCTCGACGACGCCCATCAGGAGGACTACCGGCTGCTGATTCCGCACCCGATGTTCCGGGACGAGGGGCACTAGCTATATGCGGGGGTTGAAACCCCCGCCTCCCTCCGGATTTGGTTTTTCCGCAGCCTGTTCAGTCTGCATTCCGCGCGGCGGTGCGGGCGGGAATCTGCGCCTCGCCGATGTGCTCCAGAAACTTGTGGAGCACTTCGGGCCCCGTTCCAGCGTATCCGTTGCCCGGAGAGGCTCCCGCTTCCATCCAGGCAAACAGAAAGAGGAGGGGAATCCAACCGCGCGCATCGCCTTCCAGTTCCGCGCCCATGCGATTGAGGACCCGCGACAGGTGGAGCGGCGGGTGGGCGGGAATTACCTGGAGAGCGGCCGGGTCGAAGCAGTGCGCGGGCGGCGAGATGACGAGGTATTCGCGGCACACCAGGGGGCGGATGGGGTGGATGGAGCAGGACTCGTCTTCGAGGAACGGGCAGGCAACGCGCTGGTAGAGGTAGTCGAGAGCAAGTTGGCGCGCGGATTCGGTGTCGGCCAGCCAGTCCTCGTTGACCATGCGGTCGATGAGCCCGGAAGCGGAGAGAGAGAGCAGAGCCTGGTGGAAGCGGCGGGCAAGCTCCTGCCGGCGCGGCTCGTCCAGGGTGCGAATCCACGCCGCAAGGGCCTCTGCTTCAAAGATGCTGAGGGGCACCATCTGGCGGCAGCAGGCGCCGCAGCCCGCGCGGCACGAGATGGGGTGGCCCGCCTCAGCAAGCTGGACGCCCATGCCGGAGATCATCGAGTCCTCCATCGACTGGAGAACGGGAAGGATCTGGGTGAGATTGGTGGCGCCGACAGGAACGTTGGCGCTGGCAACGATCTGGCCGTCGCCAACGCCGATCGTGAACTCCACTGAGACGGTCTGCTGAGGTTGGTCGGTCATTGCAGAGGATTGTAGCGAACAATGGCTGTGGTGAGGTCAATTGTTTGTGCCGCAAGGCGCGATTTGGCGGATAAATTCGACAATCGTCGCGGCGATGGATTTGCCGGGTTCTCTCGCGACTCCGGCTGAAGCAGAGGCACAGCCGGCCCTATTGTGCCGGAGGCGCCTGCATCGGAGGCGCGATCGGCCTCTTGGGGGGCGTGAGGACGAAGCCCTTGCGGACCAGCGCGAAGCCCTGCTGCGGCAGTTCGGCCTGAAGAAGCTGGTTTTCCGGTCCGGAGAAGAGGTCGGTGTCGGCGCCGGCGATGGTGGCCACCAGGTGGTGCACCGTGACGGGCTTGCCTTCGAGGGTGCCGTGCTCGTCTGCGTAGGTGGCCAGTTGCACCGGCGCAATGGACCCGGCCTGCTTGGGGATGATGGCCCAAAGGTCGCGATTGTTCTGTGCCACGGCGACGGCCAGCAGGGTTTCAAGCGCGCCGGGATCGAAGTCAGGCAGGAAGACAGCGGCGTTGTGGGCGTCGAGCCGGGTGGTGGAACTGCGGCCGTTGGCGGAAATGTTGATGAGGAACTGGGCTGGGTCGGGCACGGCGGTCACGTTGACGGCCGAGCCGTTGACGGTGGCGCTCAACAGCACATGCTTGAACTGGTTGGCCCGGTCGAGCTTCTCGGTTTTGGAGAGGGCGTAGTCGAGGCCCTGCATGGATACGCGCACCATGGAGGTGGAGTCGTAGCCGGCCGAAGTCGGGGTGAATTGAAAGCTGGCCGTACCCACCGGGTGGCCGTTCTGGTTCACGGCGAAACTGCCGGATTGAGCTGCGGCGGCCGGGGAAGCCGCCGCTTGAACCAACGCAACAAGTCCCGCGAGGGCGAAAAACACAGACGTTCTCAATCGGTGTTGCATCACGATTGCCTGGTTAGACACCAAAGCGCGGAAAGAGTTGCGAAAGACAGCTTCTAGCCTCTAGGTCTGTGACCGCGTGAATTCGTGCCTTGCCATGGAGGGCTGAGGTATCCCACCCTGGGCGCAAAAGCAAAGACGCGCCGAGGGTGGGGCACCCGGCATTGGTACAACATCAAGCGGTCAGAGACCTAGCTTCCAGCCAGGAGCCAGGAGCTTGCTTTACCCCTTCGCCTGTCCGAATCGCTTGTTGACCTCGGCCCAGTTGACCACGTTCCACCACGCGGCGAGGTAGTCGGGGCGGCGGTTCTGGTA
>PLXP01000085.1:0-7027 GCA_003151435.1 Acidobacteriaceae bacterium | reverse complement strand
CGCCGCGGATGTCTTCGGGGATGGCGTTGAGGTTGCTGATCAGGTCGTCAACGGATTTGGCGGCCAGGTCGGGGTGGCTGGCCAGTGCGGCATTCACGTTGTTGATGTAGGCCTGGTGGTGCTTGTCGTGGTGCAGTTTCATGGTTTCGGCATCGATAAAAGGCTCGAGGGCCGCGTAATCGTAGGGAAGCGGTGCGAGTTCGTAAGCCATAGGGGAAATCTCCTCCGATTTGGATTGTACGCAAGCGGGTGGGTCCGCGGTGCGGGGGTAAGCAGGTTCGGGGTCGGCGTGGAATACCTGGTGCACTTTGCCGGACGCGGTCCTGTAGGTGGATGGAAACACATGGTCCTACGTTTGGATGGATGCGTGAAAGGACCGTCAGGGTTCGGAAATCGTTCGCTTTCAACAAGCTTCCCCGGATTTTCACGGAACGGCGGACTCGCGAAAGATCGACCGAGTTTCTTGAAAGATGGCCCAGGATCGAAACTTTCATGGGTTGGGGAACATCGGTAAGGTAGATGAGCAAAATGCGGCTTCCCCGATCTGCGTTGCCAATGTTCAGTTCACGCTCCCAACCCTCATTGCAAGAAACGATCCAATCATGACTGAACAGAACGACCAGCCCCTCTACCGATGGCTTGAGCAGCAGGGCGAAGCCTTTGGCGCGCCCGGCCTGGAGCCGCGCTGGACCTCCAGCTCGAAAGATGCCGTGGGAACCGCCTACTCGGGATCGAGCCGCGTCTGGTTCACCTGCTCGCACGGAATTCTGAACGAGATCTATCACCCCACCATCGACCATGCCCAAGTACGGGACATGGAATTCCTTGTCACGGACGGCGAGACGTTTGCGCATGAGGAGAAGCGCGACCTGCTGTCCACCTTCGAGTACATCCACCCCGAGGCGCTGGGTGTGCGGTATGTGAATCGCGATCCCGATGGACGGTACACCCTGACCAAGGAGATCATCTGCGACCCGCACCACTCGGTGCTGCTGACGCATGTACGGCTGGAGGGCCACGACGACCTGCTTCCGCGGCTCAAGGTGTACGCGCTGCTGGCGCCGCACCTGGACAACGGCGGGGCGGGCAACTCGGCGCGGGCTGTGGACGTGGCCGGATACCGGATGCTGCTGGCGTGGAAAAACCAGTGGGCGCTGGCCATGGGCGCCAGTTGCGGCTTCTCGCGCGTGAGCTGCGGATTTGTGGGCGCAACGGACGGGTGGCGCGACCTGAAAGACAACTTCCGCATGGATTGGGAGTTTGGCTCCGCCACCAACGGCAACCTGGCCGTGATCGGCGAACTGAACCTTGGCGCCGCGGGTACGGACGGCGCGCGGGAGTTCACCGTCGCTATCGGCCTGGGAGAAAGACAGCACACGGCGCTGCAAAAGACCGTGAGCGCCCTGGCAATGCCGTATGCGCAGCATCGTACCCGGTTCATTGAGCAGTGGCACCGGGTTGCCAATCCGGAGCAATTGGCGGCCAAGGCCCTGGACGGGGGCAAGCTGATGCGGGCCAGCCACAATGTGCTGCTGGCGCACGAAGACAAGACCTACTCCGGAGCGTTCGTCGCTTCGCTTTCGATTCCATGGGGGCAGGCCAAGGGCGACGACGACCTGGGCGGCTACCACCTGGTGTGGACCCGCGACATGGTGCAGACGGCCACCGCCATGCTGGCCTGCGGGCGCGCGGAGACGGCGCGGCGGGCGCTGGTTTACCTGGCCTGCACGCAGGAGCCGGACGGCGGCTTTGCGCAGAACTTCTGGGTGGACGGGCGTCCCTACTGGTCGGGCGTGCAACTGGACGAGGTGGCCTTCCCGATGATGCTGGCGTGGCGGCTGTGGAAGGCCGATGGCCTGGGCGAAATCGACATTTTCCCATTCATTGAGCGCGCCGCCGGGTTCCTGGTGCGCCACGCGCCCCTCACCCACCAGGAGCGCTGGGAAGAGAACGCCGGCTATTCGCCCTCGACGCTGGCGGCGGTGATTGCGGCGCTCATCTGCGCGGCAGAGATTTCCCGGGCCCGCGCTTCCCATGAAATGGCCACGTTTCTTGAGGAGTTTGCCGACTGGATCGAGCGCCATCTCGAAGACTGGACGGTGACCAACGACGGTGTTCTGATGCCCTCGGTCAAGCGCCACTACATGCGCATCCGTCCGCCCGAGGCCGGCGAGGCCTATGCCTGCGAAAGCTGCGGCGACGAGACGATCCACATCAACAACCGGCCGCCGGGCACGCGGTATGAGTTTGAAGCGCGGGAAGTGATCGACGCCGGTTTCCTCGAACTGGTGCGCTATGGGGTGCGCCGCGCCGACGATCCGCTGATGGTCGACTCGCTCAAGGTGGTGGACGCGGTTCTGAAGCGCCAACTTCCGCAGGGACCCGGATGGCTGCGCTACAACTGGGACGGCTATGGCAATCGGCCCGATGGCGGCCCGTTTCAGGGATGGGGCCAAGGCCGGGTGTGGCCGCTGCTGACCGGCGAACGCGCGCACTATGAACTGGCAGCCGGGCATGACATCGCCCCGCTCATCCAGACCTACGAACGCTTTGCCACCAGCGGCCAGTTGATGCCGGAACAGGTGTGGGACGAGGTCACCCGGCCCGATCTCGAACTGCTGCTTGGCAGGCAGGCGGGGTCGGCGACGCCGCTGGTGTGGGCGCATGCGGAATACCTGAAGCTGTTGCGTTCCGCGCTCGACGGCAAGGTCTTCGACCGCATCGACCCCGTCTACGAGCGCTATTGCGAGCCCGAGGGGCGAAAGAGAGTGCGGTCGAATCTGGAAATCTACAGCCGCCGGCGGCCCATCCAGAAGGTGACGGCCGGCGAGACGCTGCGCATCCTGGACGAAGACCGATTCGAAGTGGTGTGGTCCGCTGACGGCTGGAAGACGGTGAACAACGCCGAGAGCCGGACCCTGGGCAGCGCGGGATTCAGCGTGGACATTGACGCCGGCCCCGGCCAGGGTGAACTATCATGGACGCAGCACTGGCCGGAGACAGGCCGCTGGCTTGGATCCAATGTGACAGTGAAGATCGAGTCGAAGTAAATTGATTTACTGAACCAGGTTTCTGACCGCTTGATTTCGTGCCCTGCGATGGAGGGTGGTGGTATCCCACCCTTGCCACAAAAACAAAGACGTGGCAAGGATGGGGCACCCGGCATTGGTACAACTTGCCGCAAAAAAAACGGTGTGGCGAGGATGGGGCACCCAGGATTGATACAACATCAAGCGGTCAGAGACCTGGTTCGAACATGAACGAAAGGAACTGAAGAGACACATGACGACGAGCGCTGCGGACCTCTCCCTTGACCAGTTGTCCATCGACACACTCCGTCTGCTCGCGGTAGACGCGGTGGANNCTGAAGGCCTTTCGCCAGTGGCACTCGAAGACGCCGGGACACCCCGAGTCAGGCGAGGCCGATGGCGTGGAAGTGACCACCGGGCCGCTGGGCCAAGGCGTCGCGATGGCAGTCGGCATGGCAATTGCGGAGAAGCATCTGGCCGCGGTGTACAACCGGCCCAACTTCGAAGTGGTCGATCACTACACCTATGCCCTTTGCGGCGATGGCGACCTGATGGAAGGCGTGTCGCATGAGGCGGCAGCGCTGGCTGGGACGCTGGGCCTGGGCAAGCTGATCCTCCTCTACGACGATAACCTGATTTCGCTCGACGGCCCCACCGAGTTGAGTTACACCGACAATGTTCCGGAGCGCTTCGAGGCTTATCACTGGCAGGTGCAGCGCGTCGCCGATGGCAACGACCTGGTCGCCATTGAAGCGGCCATTGAAGCGGCCAAGGCCGAGACCGGCAAGCCGTCGCTCATCGCGGTGCGCACGGTGATCGGCTATGGCAGCCCCAAGGCCGGCACCAACAAGGTGCATGGCGAAGCGCTGGGCGCGGCCGACACGGCTTCGACCAAGAAATTCTTTGGCTTCCCTGAGGATCAGAGCTTCTATGTGCCCGACGATGCGTTAGCGAACTGGCGCAAGGCCGTGGATCGCGGCAGGGAGTTCGAGGCAGAGTGGAACAAGCTCTTCGAGGGCTACAAGGCGGCCTTCCCCGAGCAGGCGGCGGAGTTTGAGCGCACGCAAAAGGGCGAGCTCAAGGCCGGATGGGAGAAGGCGATTCCCAGCTACGCGCCGGGCAAGCCGCAGGCCACGCGCAACGCAGGCGGCGCCATTATGAACGCCATCGCCAACGACGTGCCCGAACTGTTTGGCGGCGCGGCCGATCTGACCTCATCGACCAAAACGATCTTCAAGCCGGGCCAGAGTTTCCATGTGGACCCGGCGGGCCGCAACGTGTTCTTCGGTGTGCGCGAGTTCGGCATGTGCGCGGCAGTCAACGGGATGGCGGCGCACGGCGGGCTCATTCCCTTCGGCTCCACCTTCTTCTGCTTTGCGGACTACGCCAAGCCGGCGATTCGACTGGCCGCACTGATGCGCATTCACTCGCTGTTTGTGTTTACGCATGACTCGATCGGCCTGGGCGAAGACGGACCGACGCACCAGCCCATCGAGCAGTTGACGATGCTGCGCGCGATTCCGGATCTCACCGACTTCCGCCCCGCCGATGCGAACGAAACGGCAGCGGCATGGCGCATCGCGCTGGAACGCAAGAGCCCCAGCTTCTTTGCGCTGACCCGCCAGGATCTGCCGGTGATCGACACGGCCACGCACGACGTCTATACCGGCGTGAGCAAGGGCGGATACGTGCTGGAAGATGCGCCCAATCCGCAGGTGGTGCTGATCGGCACGGGCTCAGAGGTTTGGCCGTGTGTGGAGGCCGCGAAGCTGCTGGCCGCGGACGGAATTGCGGCGCGCGTTGTGAGCCTGCCTAGTTGCGAGATCTTCGACGAGCAAACGCCGGAGTACAAGGCCAGTGTTCTGCCCGCAGGCGTGCCCCGGTTGGCTGTTGAAGCCGGTTCGCCCCTGGGTTGGTGGAAGTATGTGGGCCTGAATGGCGACGTGATTGGGCTTGACCGCTTTGGCGCCTCGGCGCCGGGCCCCAAGGTGATGGCGGAACTCGGGTTCACCGCGGAGAACGTGGCTGCGCGGGCCAAGGCGCTGGTAAAGAAGTAGAAGACAGGGAATAGGGAACAGAATCCGACCGTAATCGCTAGCCTCTGTTCCCTGTCTCTCGAAAGGAAGTTAGAACGTGAAGCTCGTTATCGCTGCGGATCATGCGGGGTTTCCTCTCAAGGAGGACGTGCGCGCCTATCTTGCCAAGAAGGGACACGAGGTGGTCGACCTGGGCGCTTATACCGGCGATCAGCCCGACGACTATCCTGACTTTGCGGAGAAGGTAGGCGAGGCGATCAAGAAGGGCGTCGCGCCGTGCGGCATTCTCATCTGCGGATCGGGCGTGGGCGTGTGTGTGGCGGCGAACAAGATTCCCGGAATTCGCGCGGGCATGTGCCACGATACCTACTCTGCGCACCAGGGCGTGGAGCACGATGACATGAACGTAATCGTGCTGGGCGCTCGCATCATCGGTGCTTCACTGGCTTATGAAGTTGTGGATGCATTCATCGGCGCCGGGTTCATTGCAACAGAAGAACGGTTTACGCGCCGGTTCAAAAAAGTGTTGGCGATTGAAGCGAAATATCAATGCGGGGACGGGTCGGCGAATCCCGCCTGATTCTTCTCCGCAAAGGCGGCCGGTTGGGAGGTCAACCACTGCCTTTGAAGCTCGAGATTTTTCATCCTCTGCGCAGCACATCACCCTGATTAAGTGAATCGCGAGGCGCCGATGTTCCCCTTCGACGTGATCCTTTTTGACATCGGCGGAGTTTTGCTGACCAACGGTTGGGACCACTGCGAGCGCGCCGCGGTGCTGAACCTGTTTCATCTCGACCACGCTGCATTTGAAGCACGGCATCCGGGAGCCTACGATGCGTGGGAGCGGGATGCAATCCCGGTGGAAGCCTATCTTGACGCAACCGTATTTTATGAACCTCGCAACTTCAGCCACGAGGACTTTGCAGCGGCCATCTGCGCCCAATCCGCGCTGTTGCCCGACGGTGGATTAGGAATCCTCAAGGAACTTGGGGCATCTGGTAAATGGATGATAGGCGCATTGAATAACGAAGCCCGGGTGCCGAACGATTTTCGGCTTCACACGTTTGGATTGCGCGAACTGTTCGACGTCACGCTAAGTTCGTGCCACCTGGGTCTGCGCAAACCGGAACCGGCCATCTATCGCAGGGCGCTCGACATTCTCGGCCGCCCCGCCGAACGCATCCTATTCATCGACGACAGGCAGGAGAACGTGGCCGCGGCCGCGGCTGCGGGATTCAAGACCATCCGGTTCAACGGCGCTGCCCCCTTGCGGCGCGACCTGGAGCTTTTGGGAGTTTTGTAGAGATTCTGCACTGGAGGAAACAATGCAACTGGGAATGATCGGCCTGGGCAAGATGGGCGGCAGCATGGCGGAACGGCTTCGGCTGGGCGGCCATCAGGTGGTGGGGTTCGACTTCAACGCCGATGCGGTGGCGCGGCTCACGGCTACGGGAAACGTGGGAGCTTCCTCCCTTGAAGAACTCGCCACGAAACTGAAAGGCCGGAGGGCTATCTGGATCATGGTCCCACAGGGCGATCCGGTGGATCAGACCATTGCGAAACTTGTACCTCTGCTGAATCCCGGAGACATACTGATCGACGGCGGGAACTCGAATTACAAGGACTCCATGCGCCGACACAACGAATCCACGGCCAAGGGTTTCCAGTTTGTCGATGTGGGCACATCGGGCGGCGTGTGGGGCCTGAAAGAGGGCTACAGCATGATGATCGGCGGCGACGAAGACCCCATCGAGTATCTGCGGCCAATTTTCGAAACCCTGGCTCCGGCCAAAGACAAGGGATGGGGGCGCGTCGGGCCCGGAGGGGCGGGTCATTTTGTGAAGATGATCCATAATGGAATCGAATACGGCATGATGCAGGCCTACGCAGAGGGATTTACGATCCTGGCGAAGAAGGAGGAGCTGGCGCTGAACCTGCCGCAGATTGCCCAGATCTGGCGCT
>PLXP01000002.1 GCA_003151435.1 Acidobacteriaceae bacterium | reverse complement strand
GCTTTCACGAATAATGCGGGCTAGGCGAGAAGCTATACCGTGGAGAGCATGCAGGGAGAAGTCGCGCACGTTATTGGGTCTGGATTGACGCATCCTGAATTCACTGAACCCGCTTCGGATATGGGACTCACGAAGTATGTAGTCATGTCAGTCAATGCGAACGGCCAGAGCGTTCGCTCCGCGGTTGCCAGCATTGTTGTTCAGGATGTTCCCTTTCCACGACACAAGCACTGACAACGATGTCGGGCTATCTTCGAGACTTTGATTCACTATCCCGAAGATAGGTAGGAAATCACAGCGAATTATATTGAAAAGGTAAGTCAATATAGCCAGCCAGAAACACGGTCATAAGCTTTGGTTTCTTGAGCCGGATTACAATTACGCCTGGGTAGCGATGGCCGAGATGTTTCGCTGCATCCACTTAGATTGTGTAAAATCCGGAAACTCGATTGGGGCACTCCCACGGCTCACCGAAGATACGCTGAGCGGCCCGATTACGGACCAGGAAGCCGCGTCGTACACATCCATATCCGGTGGAAGTCCCTCTCGCACGCATTGCAGCAAGCGATAGAGCATGATGTAATCCATGCCACCATGTCCGCCGATCTTCGCCGCAAGTTGGCCTTCTTTTTGCCACAGTGGATGTGCGTACTGTTTCCATGTATCGATGGGCATGTACGACTCATCCTTGTTCTGGCCGTCAAGGTAAATACGAGGCGGATAGTCTTGAAAAATACCTTTGGTCCCGGCGATAAGGTTAATGCGATCGTAGGGGTGGGGAGTAGAGACGGCATGCTTGACTGTGATGGTGAGCCCCTTCGCAGTCTTGATGAGCGACGTGTTCATGTCGCCGGTTACGTATCGCTCTTCGAGGCGCGGATCTCCCGCGTGTAGATGCTCCTTGCGGTATTGATCGAGACCGCGCTGGGGCGAGCTCATCGAGACGATGTAATCAAAACGATCGCCGCGCTGCATATCCATATAGTTAGCTACAGGCCCAAGCCCGTGACTGGGGTACAGATTGCCGTCGCGCTTGGTATGTTCTGCACGGCGCCAGAGGCCTTCTCCATTATCCGAAAAAAGCTCTTCGCGAAGATCGTGCAGATAAGCTCCTTCGCCGTAGAGAAGCTCGCCGAACTTGCCATCGTGCACCATCCGTAGAATCAACGTCTCGTTGTAGCCGTAACAACAGTTCTCCAACATCATGCAGTGCTTGCGCGTCTGTTCCGATGTTTTGACAATCTCCCAGCATTCATCGAGGGTAACGACGCCGGGCACCTCGATGCACACGTCTTTGCCGTGCTTCATCGCGGCGACGGCCATCTCCGCATGCCAACTCCAGGGCGTCGCTACCAGGACCAGATCGATGTCATTCATGCTCAGCATGGCTTCGAAAGCATACGGTCCATCCGTGTAGAGCTGCGGCTTAGCCTGGCCGGCCGCGACCACTAATGAAGCGGCATGCTGGGCATGCTCCGGGACAACGTCACATAACGCAACCACCTGGCCGTCCGCGGCAAGCAGATTCTCGAGCAATGAAGTTCCGCGCTTGCCGGTACCGATGAATGCGATCCTCGGACTTCTCTTATCGAAAGGAATATCGATCATCGTCCCGCGGGTAATGGAGTCCTCGCCACTCGCGTGTGCAAGATTCATTACGCTGAGGCCAACCGCGCTCGCCGCGCCCATCTGCACAAATCTGCGCCGGCTCCATGATCCCAATCCAAGGCTCTTTTCGTCAGAATTCATTGGTTTATCCTCTGTCATTGATTTTGGGGGCATTATGCCGGTCGTGTGCCCTACACGAAGACGAAAATCGAAATTGCGTGCAGGGCGGAAACCACCGACAGCAAGAGGGATAGGTTTGAAGCTCGAATCTTATGTTTTTTGCTCAACTCCTCAATTCCGTAAGAACTCGGAGCGTTCGTAAGCAATCGCAATTCTTAGAAGCGAGGTTAGAGGACGACGCTGGCCGTGTCAAGAAATTCGTAGCGAAGACGACAAATTGCTGAAAATATTCAAGGAATATATGTTTACAGAATCCATCGCATCCAAATAGGCTCTTAGGCAGCGCTAGAAAAAGAAAATCAAACGGCTGTTTATGAAAGATAATAGTTCCTTCATCCGGAAATCTGAGGAAGACGCCAAAACAAGCGAAGTGGGAGATGCGCAAATGGGTGAAACTGTCGTGGCCGTGGAACAGAAAATGCAGAGGAACATCGCGGTGGACGCTTATCGGGGGCTAGTCATGCTGCTGATGATGGGGGAGGTGCTTCAGTTTTCTCACGTCGCTCGCTCCTTCCCGAACAGTCTCATCTGGCGAATTCTGGCTTACAACCAGTCTCATGTCGAATGGGTTGGTATGAGCCTCCACGACACGATTCAACCGTCCTTCACGTTTTTGGTCGGCGTTGCCCTTCCCTACTCGATAAGAAGCCGTCAGAAAAAGGGCTCGACGTTTCCAGGCATGCTGGGACATACGATCTGGCGCAGCTTCCTGCTTGTGACGCTGGGAATCTTTCTCAGGTCCATGCAAAGCCCGATCACCTACTTCACTTTCGAAGACACGCTGACGCAGATTGGCCTCGGCTATACGTTTGCCTTCCTTCTAACTTTTCTTCGTCCGCGCTGGCAATGGGCTGCGTTTGGAGGAATTCTCTTCACCTACTGGCTGGCTTGGGCGTTGTATCCGGCGCCGGGTCCCGGCTTTAATTACGCGGCTGTCGGGGTGCCGGACGACTGGCATCAGCATCTCCTCACCGGGTTCGCATCGCATTGGAACAAGAACAGCAACCTGGGCCAGGCCTTCGATGTCTGGTTTTTGAATCTGTTTCCTCGAACAAGTCCGTTTCTGTTCAACGAAGGCGGTTACCTGACATTGAGTTTTATTCCAACGCTCGGTACCATGCTGCTGGGTGTCGCCGCGGGCCGCTGGTCGCTGGCTGCATCTCCGACCATTCCGATGCGCAAGTTCCTGCTGGCGGCAGCCGCATTAATTGCTACCGGACTGCTGTTTCATTCCACCGGAATCTCCCCAATCGTGAAACGTATCTGGACACCCTCGTGGACGTTGTTCAGCGGTGGCGTATGCTTTCTGTTTCTCGCTGGTTTTTCGTGGGTCGTGGATATCAAGAAGCAGCGCGCCATTGCGTTCCCACTGGTTGTCGTCGGCATGAATTCCATTGCCGCGTACTTCATTGCTCATTTGTGTGAGGACTTTGTTGAAAGCAGCTTTCGCATCAATCTGGGTATGGGCGCGCTGAACATCCTGGAAGATGCCGTGGAGCCAACAGTTCTGGGAGCTCTCACACTGGGAGTTTACTGGCTTATGCTCTTTTGGATGTACCGCAATAAGGTCTTCATTCGAATCTAAAGCGCAACAGAGGGTGCCGTCTGGTGACGGTCCTGGGGCTTTCTGTCGCTACGGCGTGTATCGCTATTTCAGGCTCGATTATCGGCCCGAATTTGCCATGGAGCAGTCGAACCGTTTCCCAATCTTTTCAGTACTGGACAAAAGAAACAAAAAGATATAAATAGTAATCATTCGATAATTGCTTGCCTTTGGTTGTGAAAACCGGCAAGATTCCCGAGAACAACGACTGTGGATCGATCCACGGTACTCCACGTTCGTTGTGAGTGTGTAGGAATAGGCGGAGTTTACAATTCGATGCGGCGTAGAGACTTTTTAAAAAGCGGGATGGCATTGGCTGTCGCCGCGGAACTTGGAACCGGCGATGCGCAAGGGCTTGTACCTGCCCATAACTGGGGGAACTACGATTTCGGCTCCGGGCCACCGGTCACGGACCGTTTGAATCAAGGTCCCTTCCCTCAGTATCCACCGGACGCCGTCATCCCCACGGATGAAGTGGTGATGACCACCACTCCATCAGAGGAAGTTGTGCCGAATTATGGCAAGGGGCTTATCACGTACATCACGGCCGACAGCGGCACAGCGGAAATCAAATCGGACAACATTCCCCGGGCCATTGAGGAACTGGTTCAATTTCCCCTGGGGCAACAGCTCTATATACGTCCGACATGGCGAGAAGTCCAGCCACGACCTGGACGCCTCGAGCTGCCGGATTACGTGAAGCTCGTTCTGTTTGTTGCGAAGAAAAACAACAAGCGCGTTGGACTTCGCATTCAGATGAGCGCCCCCGACTATAAGAACCAGCCGGCGCTGCCGGATTTCGTACTCGACAAGGTGCCGACCGTTGACCTCATTCCCGATGAGAAGGAAAAGAAGGCGGCTGCGCGATTCATAGAGAACCAGTATTCGCGCTATCAGCCTCGTTTTGACCACCCATTTTTTCAGCAGGCATTCAATGAACTAGTGGGCCTTCTGGCTGCGGAGTTCAATGGAAATCCTGCCATCGAGTTCGTCGATACCTTTCTTTATGGGTTCTGGGGCGAAGGGCACACATGGCCCTTCGTGAATACTCCTTTCCCTGATTACCAGACTGCGGAGCGGACCTGGATCAAAATGATGGAAGTTCAACTTGAGCACTTCACAAAGACTCCGCTCATGACGAACACCCAGCCCGACTACAGTCGAGTCGGCAATTCTGAGGTCCTCGACCGCACAGTTCGCAGCAACAACTGGATCCGAAGCGACACCATCTTCATTGAAAACGAACAGATCGAAACTTTAAGTAACCGCCCGCTATGGATTGCCGCAGCCCTCGAACAGGGGATTCCGGCGAAGGCTCCGGATATGAACGGTTCGGAGGAAGGGATATCGCCTACCGAAAACATGATCTCTCACGTGATCGACGTGGGCGCGAATTACTGGTCGCTTTGGAATTTTCACGCCATCAGCGCGCAGAATTTGCTGAGGTACTACCAGGCATTCCCCAAACCATTCGATCAGATCAATCGTCGCATTGGCTACCGTGTAAGACCGTCGATGATCTGGAGCTATGAAGAGGACGGCTATCTGGGGATCATCATCGCCTTCGCCAACGATGGCATCGCCGGCGTTCCAGGAGTGCTGCGAGTGACGGTGGAGAGCGCAGACGGCAAAGTGCTGAAGAGTGGCTGCCTGGACGCCGGCTATCCCGCGCCCGGAAAGCTCCGGCAGGCGCAATTTGTGCTGCCACAGGGGACAGAATTTACGGGCTTGAAACTCAAAGCAGAGATCGAGGTCAAAGGTATGCGTTACCCAGTACAGTGGGCTTGTCGCCAGAAGCTGAATGAGGATGGTTCACTCACTCTGCGTCCCAATCTTCAACACGGTATGTAAAGGCAAACCATGACAAAAGTATTATCTTCAATGGTCATCTTCGCACTGCTATTTGCGGGGGTCCGGTCCACAGCCCGCGCCAATCAAACCGCGACGCATTCCGTGCATTCGGCCTATATCGAGAGTTCTAGCCTTCGCATCGAGTTCGATAGAAACATGCGGAGCCGCGTCATTGCGCGATTCAACGGGAACGAAGTTCCCATCGGTGCGTTCTCGGCTTCCGAGACCGTCAAAGGCAGCGAGCGCTCCTGGTACAACTTCGCTTTGGCCTCGCAGACGCGTGAGCGCATCACCGACTCCTATGGCGCCGGGGAGAAGCTTAGCATTGCCGGTAAATCCGGCGGACTGAGGAAGAATGTCTCTGTCATCATCTACGACGATTTCCCCAATCTTGCGGTTTTCGATGTCAGTTACACAAACGTCGGAAAGTCCGCACTGAAGATTCTTGAGTGGAGCAACAATCGGTATACAATCGACGCTCAGCGCGTTTCTTCGCAGGCGCCTTTTTGGTCGTACCAGAGCGGCTCTTACGAGCGCCGTCCGAACTGGTTAGTGCCGCTGCACACAGGGTTCTCTCAGCAGAACTATCTCGGCATGAACGCCAGTGACTACGGCGGCGGCACACCGATCGTCGACGTGTGGCGTAAAGATGTGGGCATTGCGGTGGGCGACGTCGAACCCCGGCCTGTTCTGATTTCGCTGCCGGTTTCCATGCCCACTGCGCGTCAGGCCCAGGTCAGCGTGCAGTATCTTCACAATCGGTCTATCGAACCCGGCGAAAGCTTGCACACCTTTCGCACATTCGTTGCTGTGCACAAGGGAGACTACTTCGAAACGCTGCTTACGTACCGCCGATTCATGTTGAAGCGGGGGTTCCAGATGGCCAAAGCCCCCGACAGCGCCTTCGGAGCCATCTGGTGCGCCTGGGGATACGGACGCCACTTCAAGCCCCAACAAGTCTACGACACGTTGCCCACCGTGAAGAGCATGGGGTTTACCTGGGTCACGCTGGATGACGGTTGGCAGAACAATTATGGCGATTGGGAGCTTGATCCGAACAAGTTTCCTCACGGCGACGCCGACATGAGGGCTATGGTGGATCGGATTCACAAAGAAGGATTCAAAGCGCAACTTTGGTGGTCGCCACTCAGTGCGGTTCCGGAGTCAAAGTTGCTGCAAGATGAACCTGAGCTGGCATTGGAAAACCGCGACGGTTCGAGGCGAAAGATTTCATGGTGGAATTCCTACTATCTCTGCCCTGCCAACTCGCGGGTTGTGGAGTATCACAAAGCATTGGTGCGCAAGATCCTCGTCGATTGGGGATTTGACGGTCTCAAACTCGACGGCCAGCACATGAACGGCGTTCCTGCCTGTTACAACCCTGCCCATCACCACAAGAGTCCCGAGGATTCGGTTGAAGCATTGCCGGATTTTTTTCGTGAGATCTACGACGCCGCACAAAAAGCCAAGCCCGGAGCGCTCGTGGAATTTTGCCCCTGTGGCACTGCGTCTTCCTTCTTCACCATGCCGCATTTCAACATGTCGGTTGCTTCCGATCCGGAAAGCTCATTCCAGGTACGCTCTAAAGGCAAGACGATCAAAGGGCTCATGGGCGACAATGTCCCTTACTTCGGTGATCACGTCGAACTGAGCGACAATCACGACGATTTCGCTTCCACCGTGGGGATTGGAGGAGTCGTGGGCACGCAGTTTGTGCTGCCTTCTTTAGTCAAGAAACACGGCCGGTTCGACCTCACGCCGGATCGCGAAAAGCTCTTCCAAAAGTGGCTGAAGCTCTATCAGGAGAAAGGCCTTTCCCACGGTCAGTATCTGGGCACGCTCTACGATATTGGTTTTGATCTGCCCGAAGCCCATGTCATCCGCAAGGACAAGAAAATATACTACGCGTTCTTTGCCGCAAACTGGAAAGGCGACGTGGAGTTGCGCGGACTGGACGATCGCGCATATCACGTTGTCGATTATGTGGATGGGAAAGACTTCGGAGTCGTCCGCGGTCCGGTCGCGCATTTGTCAGCGGACTTTTCCAAACATCTCTTATTGGAAGCAACTCCGCAATAAGCTTGCTCAACCTCGCTGCTGAGGAACGACTGGAAATAGTCAGTAACAGAGATACGCGCTGATCAGAAACATCGAGGAAAGAGCGGATGGAACGTCGTTCCTTTTTGAAGGTGGCGGGCACGGCTGGCCTGGCGGCAACTGTTACACCCGCTTGGAGCATGGACGATGGGCCAAATCGCCAGAGCCCTGCCCCAGGTTCTTCAGGTGTTGAGACAACCCCCGAGCAGGCTTCGCCAGAAACAATACTGCTGAAGGATTACCGGCCCAGGTCGCTCTACAAAATTCCTGTCACAGAAGTTCTCAAGGCAAAATTCCCAATCATCGATATGCATTCCCACCCATACGCAAAGACTTCCGAGGAAATCGCCGAGTGGGTCAGAAATATGGATGAGGTCGGAATTGCAAAGACCATCATTCTTTCGGGAGCGACAGGACAGGAGTTTGACGATATCTATCAGAAGTACGCCGTCTATCCCGATCGTTTTGAGCTCTGGTGTGGCTTTGATTACACGGGGTATGACGAACCAGGATTTGGCCAGCGAGCAATTGCGACGCTGGAGAGGTGCCATCAGGCTGGCGCACGTGGGGTTGGTGAACTTCATGACAAGGGCAAAGGCCTCAACTCGGGCAAGATGACTGCCTTAGGCATGCACCCGGACGATGCGCGCATGGACTCTCTGTTTGAGCGATGCGGCCAGCTCGGCATGCCGGTGAATATTCACGTTGCGGATCCCATCTGGATGTACGAAGGCATGGACAATCGGAACGACGGCCTAATGAATGCGTTCAATTGGAGGCTGGACAATCAGCCCGGCATTGTCGGGCATTCCGGAATGATCGATATCCTTGAGCGCACCGTGAAGAAGCACTCGAATACAACGTTCATTGCCTGCCACTTTGCCAATCTGGATTACGACCTGGCGCGCCTGGGACAATTACTGGATGGGCATCCCAATTTGTTTGCCGATATTTCTGCGCGATATGCGGAAACAGCGCCGATTCCCCGCTTTGTGTCTCAATTCTATGCCAAGTACAGGAACAGACTGCTCTACGGAACTGACATGGGATTCGATAAATCCATGTATCGAGTTACCTTTAGAATTCTCGAGACACTGGACGAGCACTTCTACGAAAGGGAAATGTTCAGCTACCACTGGAGCCTGAATGGTTTCGGGTTCCCGGACGAAATCCTGCAAAAGGTATATCGCACAAATGCAGAGAAGCTCCTGACTTCAAGAGGAGTTCCGGTTCGCGCGTGAGCTCGCCACACGCCGGCCATGAGGCGACAATCCACTTTGCATAGAGATTCACAAAGGAAAGAAAGGTGAACGTGAAATTCTTAGCTCTCTTTACGCTGTCGATGTGTGTCGCCGGTGCCTTTGCCCAACCCAATTCCTCGTTCTACGTATCAACGAGCGGCAATGATTCGAATCCCGGCACCGAAACTGCGCCTTGGCGCTCAATTCAACATGCCGCAGACACCGTACGCGCCGGCAGCACGGTCAATGTGCGAGGCGGAATTTACGAAGAGCTCGTGAGCACCAACGCATCGGGCAACGCAAGTGATGGCTACATTACTTTCAGAAGCTCTGCGGGAGAGACGGCGATCCTGGACGCAACACACTTCACACCCGGCACCAGAAGCGGCATACTGACGATTCACAACCAGAGTTACGTGAGAATCGAAGGCTTTGAAATTCGGAACTACCGCACCGCCGAACATCTGCTCTCTCCATTGGGTATAAGCGTCACCGGCTATGGCTCCCATATAGAGCTTCTGAAAAATAACGTCCATCACATCGAGCAGAATTTCAATGGCCGCGATGCCCCCGGACACGGGGCCAATGGTTTTGGCATTGCCGTGTACGGTACCGATGCGAAGACTCCGATCACCGATCTGATCATTGACGGCAATCAGGTGCACCACCTCAAGACCGGTTCGAGCGAGTCACTTGTCGTGAACGGGAACGTTACGAATTTCCGTATCACTCATAATGTGGTTCACGACAACAACAACATCGGAATCGACGTCATCGGCTTTGAGCGCACAGCGCCCGACCCGGCAGTCGACCAGGCGCGCGACGGCCTGGTAAGCGGAAACCTGGTCTACAACATCACATCGCGTGGCAATCCGGCCTACGGCGATGACCAATCATCGGATGGAATCTACGTGGACGGTGGCACCCGGGTTCTGATCGAACAGAACATCGTTCACGATGTGGACTTCGGAATCGAGCTGGCCAGCGAGCACCAGAACCGCGCAACCAGTTACATCACGGCACGGAACAATCTCATCTACCACTGCAATACCGCTGGTGTTTCCATTGGAGGCTATGCGCCGGAGCGAGGACGCACCGATCATTCCACGGTGATCAACAATACGCTCTATGAAAACGATACGGCGGGAACAGGATCCGGCGAATTCCAAATGCAATGGAACATGGCTGACAATATTTTTGAAAACAACATTGTGTACGCGGGGCCACATTGTCTTATTGTGCGGAACAGGTCTCAGGCCGACAAAACACGCCCAACCGCCACAATTGACCACAACCTGTATTACTGTGCTTCCGGACCGCAGACGAGCACGTGGGAAGGGGCTTCTGCCACCGTGACAGGATTCGACAAATACATTGAGTCAACAGGGAACGACATTCACTCCAGTTTTTCGGATCCCCATTTTGTCGATCCTGCCAGGAACGACTTTCATCTTGGATCAGGTTCTCCTGCGATCGCAGCGGGTGCCAATTCCGGAGTGCCTGTCGGAGATCTGGATCTTGACGGTTCACTTCGAGTCACATCCGGAAAAGTCGATATCGGCTGCTACCAAAACAAATAGGAGACCCCTGTGTCGGGATTGGACGTGAATCGCCGCGAATTCATCAAGACGGCTGGCATGGCTGGCGCCGCTTTAGCCATGCCAAGCACAGGACACACGGCAAGCTCTCAGAAAATGATCGGCATCCAGGTCGGAGCAGTTTCGTTCGCCGATGAAGGCACCGAAAAAGTCCTCGACGTGCTTCAGGAGCGTGGCGGCGTGAATACCTTGTTCCTTGCGGTGTTCACCTATGGCCGCGGTATTGCCGGAAGGCAGATTCCAGGCCAACCTCTGCCCGACCACGGAAAGCAAGAGTACGACCTCAATTTTCATGGCGGTAACTTCGCCACGCCTCATCCGCAGTATTACAGGAACACGGTCATCGAGGCCGCTCACGCGCCCGATCATGGCAATCTGGACATCCTGGAGGAAGTTATCCCAGCCGCGCACAAACGCGGGTTGAAAGTCGTTTGCTGGATGGAAGACGTATTCCGTACCGATCTTCCGAACATCGAGAAGGTTCAGGAGCGAGATCTGTACGGACGAGACGTGGAAACTCTGTGCGTCAATAACCCGAACTACCTGAATTTCTTTACCGGCCTGGTGGAGGACTACAGCCGTTCTTATGACATCGACGGAATCATGTGGGGATCCGAGCGGCAGGGTGCGCTCTCAGATAGCTTAGGAGCGACGCACGACACACCGCCAATCGATCCAGGCAACGTAACCTGCTTCTGCGAGTTTTGTCAGCGCAAAGCCAAAGACCGCGGCATTAATGTAGAGCGCGCCAGACAGGGATTCATCGAGTTGGAAAAATTCGTTCGCGCGGCGCGGAGCGGCAAACGCCCCGTTGACGGCTGCTTCGTCCAATTCTGGCGGATTTTGTTGCGGTATCCTGAGCTGGCCGCTTGGGAAATGCTCTTCACAGACAGCCTTCGCGAGACCTACGCTGCACTCTACAAAACGGTGAAGACGGCTAAGCCGGCGATCCCTGTGGGCTGGCACATCTGGCATAACACGTCGTTCAATCCTATCTACCGTGCGGAACAGGATCTACAAGAACTGTCCAAGTATTCCGATTTTATAAAGGTTGTGGTGTACAACAATTGTGGCGGCGAGCGGATGGCGCTCTACGCAGACAATATTGGATCAACTCTCTACGGGGACCTCTCAAAACAAGAGCTGACGGAGTTTACCTATGAAGTGATGCATTTCAAAGAAGGCAGCTATAAGCAGATTCCATACACCGGGCTTTCGGCCGATTATGTCTATCGGGAGACTCAACGCGCGCTTGAGGGAGTTGCCGGCACAAAGACTCAAATCTGGTCAGGCATTGATGTCGATATCCCGACCGAGCCGAGTAACAGTAAGCGTACGCCTCAAAGCGTCAAGGAAGCAGTACTGGCAGCCTTCCATGCTGGAGCTTCCGGCGTAATTTTATCACGCAAGTATTCCGAGATGCGAATTGCACACCTCAGTGGTGCCGGAGAAGCAATTCGCGAGTTGAACCTTCCTCGTTGAGAGAGCAGAGTTGGTAAGCGTCTACGCATGGCCGT
>PLXP01000082.1:5028-40631 GCA_003151435.1 Acidobacteriaceae bacterium | reverse complement strand
GCCTAACGGGTGAGTAAGCCGCCACTATGCCTCGCGTATGCATCCACAACCCATTCGTTCATCGGAAACTGTTCTCTGCAGTCAAGGCATGTCGTCATGGGATGCCGCGCCGCGCAGCGCGGACAAATCGCCCCGGTTTCGAACGCGTCAAATGGCTGCTCGCACTGACCGCACGTCCAGTAGGGGCCCAGCGGCGGCGACGTCCGGCAACTGGGACAGGCAAATCCCTGACGGCGCGGAATCCGTGCAAAAACCAACAGCTCCCGCGCGTGACGCAACCCGGCCCAGCAGTTCATCAGCATAAACAGTGCGATCACCCCCCACCAGACGGAGCGCAACCACAACGCGATGCCGATAAACCCCACAATCCCCACCAGGCCCAGCACCGTGGCCGCCATCAGGCTGCGCGCGCGTCCCAGCACAAACCACAGCAGCGACCGCAGCATCTGGCCCCCGTCCAGCGGGTAGATGGGCAGAATATTGAAAGCCAGCAGCCCCACATCAATCCACAACACCGACCGCACGAGCGTGTACACATTCGGCATTGCCGCAGGCAAGCCCATTGCCCGCGCCATGATCAACGCGCCAATCAGCAGCGGCAGCAGCGCCACATTCACCAGCGGACCCGCCGCAATGCTCCACAGCGTCGCGCCCGGCCGTTGCGGGGGATTCACATACGCCACCCCGCCCAGCGGCCACAGCATGATCTGGTTCGCCGTTCCGCCCACCTGCCGGCAAGCCAGCGCGTGCCCAAACTCATGCAGCAACACGATCAGAAACAGCGCCAGGTACTCCAGGACATTCCAGGTGAGAGACGTGTACCTGCCCCTGCCGATCTGAATCTCATACGCCGCTACAAGAAACCACGACCAATGCAGGAACAGATCGATCCCCGCAATTCGAAAAAGATGGATCGATCCCTGGCGACTACTCTGCATGCAGGAAGCTTACTGCATCCGAATCGCCCCTGACGATTCCAGCAGAACTTCAAGCAGAACAGGATTGGAATCGACAAACCCCCGCGCCCACGAACCACAGCCGCAAAGGTTGATTCGAGGACAAATTCCCGTGCCTCGTCTTTTCGCCTTTTTTCTGGCGATAAGGATGGAAGCCACGAACCCCAATCGGAATCGAAATCACTGAGTAGACGTGGCGGGATGCCACAACCCCCAATCACTCCCAATCAGCACATCGGCCGTTTGAGATAAGATGTTGGGGTATTCCGAACGCTATTTCTTCCTGGTTGGAGAGTAATGAAAACGTACACATCTGTTTGCCGTCCCTACTACTCGCGGGCTTTTCGCCTTGCCACAATCGTGTTCGTGGCGCTTGCCTTCAGCAGCCTCGCCTTCTGCGGCCCCATCCATGACGCGGCGCGAAAAGGCGACGCCAACAAGGTAAAGGCGTTGCTTCAAACCGACCCAAAGCTGGTGTCCAGCAAAGACGGCAATGGCGATACGCCCTTGCATGTGGCTGCGCTCCATGGCCAGGTGCAGGCTGCGCAAGCGCTCGTCGACGCTGGCGCCGATGTGAATGCCAAGAACAACTACGGCGCCTTTACGCCGGGCGACCTGTGGGGCGTGTATTCGTCCAACAACCATCAGGATCCGGTGACCTTGCTGTCCGTCCACGGCGTCGATACCAAGGACATGCAAAACGGCTACACGCCGCTTGATTTGGCCATCATGTCTGTGAAACACAAGGACCTGGTGAAGTTGCTCGTTGACAAGGGCGCCAATGTCAATGCCCAGGCTTCCAGCGGCGCAACGCCCCTATTCTGGGCGGTACTGCGCGACCAGAAGGACGATGCGCAGTTTCTGCTGGATCATGGCGCGAACGTGAATGCCACCGATGCCTACGGCGACACCATTCTGGACTCCGCCCTGCACTTGCAGTTCGGCAGCATGATCCAGTTGATCGTCGACAAGGGCGCCGATGTCAATGCCGTGGACCAGAGCGAACATAGACCCTTGTTCTATGCGCTCCAGATGGACGACCACAAGTGGGCTGACATGCTGCGCAAACACGGCGCACACGAATAGTCCGGCTGCAGCACCTTCTGCATCCGTAGTACGATCGGGCGGCAAGAGTGGAAGGTTCCTTCCACTCTTGCCGCTCTTTCTCCGTCACCGCAAATCCGCTGAATGTGAAATCAAATTCAAGGCAGACTCATGAGATACCCCCTATGTTTTGGTCCTCCCTCGGAGCAATGAAGGGTACGGGCTTTCGCCCTTACATCAACCCCTCATGATCGTTGAGGGCTTTAGCTCCCGAGGGACAGGTTCGCCCGCAGTCTGACTTGAAATCAACTCAAGGCGGCCCGCGTGTGACACTGTTGTTGATTCGATGGAGGCCGCGTGACGCTCAGCGTTCAGGAACAGTTCGGGCAAATTGATATTTATGTCTTCGACCAGATCCTGCGGGGCAATATCGCGGCCCCCATGCGCGTACTCGACGCCGGGTGCGGCTACGGACGCAACCTGGTCCACCTGATGCGCGAAGGCTGCGAAGTGTTTGCATTGGACGCCGATGCCGAGGGCGTTGAGCATGTTCGCCGTTTATCTGCTTCGCTCGCGACCGGGTTGCCGCCCGGGAACTTTCAGGTCGGGCCCATTGAACACATGCCGTTTCCAGATGGATTTGCGGATGTGGTAATTTGCAATGCCGTGCTTCACTTTGCGCGTGATGAGGCGCATTTCCACGCCATGTTGTCCGAACTATGGCGGGTGCTAAGGCCGGGCGGAATGCTGTTCTGCCGCCTGGGTTCCCGGATCGGAATGGACTTCGAACCGGTGCGAGGCCACGTCTTCATTGTTGGCGACGGCTCCCAGTGGTTCCTCGTCGATGAGGAGATGCTGCTAAGCCTCACCGACGAGATGGACGCGGTGCTCGTCGATCCGCTCAAGACCACCATCGTGCAGGACTTTCGTTGCATGACGACCTGGGTGCTTCGAAAGCGAAGAGACTAGCGCATCCCCAAACAACCTGCTAACCCCGCTAACTCCGCTACGGCCCCATACTCTGAGGCAGGCAGGGATCGTATCTCAGTGACGTGGAACTCACAGGAGTCGGAGGGGCTGGCGGCGTAGCCCACGGAATCAGGCTGAAATCGAAAAACTCCAGCAGGTTTGACTGCGCCGAATCCCGCGCCGTCAGATGTGTTGCACTGCCGATGAACCGGTTCTCAACAAACTTGATGACTGCGGTGTGGTCAATCGGCGTGTGCGACACATAATGCCGCCGTGTGAACGGCGAAATGATAATGTTCGGCACGCGGAAACCAAGCTGCGCGGCAAAACCTTTCATGGCTGCCGCGTCGGTGCTCTTGACGCCAGGGTCGCCACTCAACAGGTCGCAATGCGTCGTCGCCACTCCGCCGCTCGGCAGGCACACCTTATAACTATCGGCGTTCACAGCGATCTGCGAGATATCCGGAATCGTTCCCAGCGACGCATCCGTGTTCTGATTGGAGTGGCCAGGCACCGGCGGCACGTGATCGTAGGGTCCGCCGCCTTCGTCGTAGCTAAGGAAGAAGGCTGAGCTCTTCCATGCGGTACTGGTCATCAGCGCATTCACAATGTTCGCAACCTGCGTCTGTCCCGTCAAAATCGATTGGCCCGATCCGGGATGCTCGTCGTTCACGCCTGAGCCGGATTCGATGAACGCAAAGCTGGGCAGCGTGCCGTTCTTCAGATCGCTGTAGTACGTGGACAGCGGAGCCACATGATTCGGGTCGATGCAGAACGAGTGTGTCGGATCGCCCACCACGCTGGAACTCTTCGTCGTACCCGTACACGCGGCGCCGCTCGGGTTCTCGTAAAGGTACTGGTACGAGTAGGCCAGACTAGAAAACGTCGTTGATGGATAATTTCCAAACGCCGTCGTGGAGCACGGACTCGAAGCCAGGCACAAGTCCTGCGTTACGGTGTAGTACACCTTCCACGACACCTTGGCCGCGTCCAGCTCCTGGAAGATCGAAGGTATGGCCAGCTGCGGAAGGTGATCGTTGCCGCCCGGATCGAACACCAGCCCCTGCGTCGTGCCACCCGTGAAGGTAGCGATGCGGTTGGGTATGCTCTTGCTCGACACCGGCGAGAACCAGCGATCCGACACCGCAAACTGTGATGCCATGTAGTAGTAGTAGTTCAGAAACTCCTGATCGTAGTACCCCATGGCGCGCTCGCCCGTTGTATCGGTGAACTTGCCGGAACAGATGCCGGAACTGTTGCAGTTGGCCGCGTATCCTTCCGCAATGTGGACGAACCCGTCCATCGCAATCGTGCGCGTCGATGAGAAATCCCATCGATTCACATCTCCATAGCTCTCCAGCCACGCCGAACTCTCGTCGTCAACGCAGGTGCTGCGCAACTTGAAAAGAGGATACGAGGTGCCCTGGTCATCCTGGTTGCTGATCTTGGTCAGCTTGTCATCGATGCCATCCACTTCGTAGTCTTTTCCGTCGTCGCCAATGTTCCAGCCGTTCGTCTTGCGGTACGGATTAAGCATGCCGAAGTAAGCGTCGAACGTACGATTCTCCTGCAGCATAAACACCACGTGGGTTATGGCACTTACGCTGCCCGCTGATACCACCGTGACAGTGCTGGTCGCAGACACGGTTCCCGTGCTTCCAGTCGCTTCCGCGGTGTACGTCGTCGTCGCGGTCGGGGCCACGGTCACCTTTCCGCCGCTCGTCGCCAATGTATATGTGGTGCCGTTCGATCCCGATACCTTTACCAGCGTGGCGTTGGTCGCCGCCACCGTCAAAACGGATGAGCTCCCTGCGGTAATTGTCGCTGGGGTGTCGGTGATGCTGACCGTCGTTCCCGGTGGCGTCCCCACCGTGATGTCCACCGTCGTGTACGACGCTCCGCCGCAGTGATTCCATTCCTCAACCACCGTGTGCTCGGGGCCCGCGGCCATGGTGATCGTCGTATTCAACGTCGTGGCATTCACCACATAGATCAGTTTGTTATTGACGTAGATGCCCATCGAGGCCACGCCTGTCGAACAGGTGGTGGCCGTCGCGCTCGCCACGTAATGCACGGGCGAGGCATCGGTCGATCCGGGTGTCGGGCTGGTCACGGTGACTCCCGCAAATGCGGGAGCCGCGCACGCCAGCAGCGCGACGAGGACGCTGGGGAAGGTCTTCATGTGTCCGCCTCGAACAATTGTTCGGTCAATTGCAATGACGACGCCTGGAGCTTGCTGCTTTTTCTTCCTCTGCAATACCTAGCTTTATCGGTATCTCCGAGGGAAGTGCGAAGAAACAGTCGCATCGGCGTGGTACATCACTTGTACTTGGATGCTCGCATTGAGCTGTCGCGTAGTATGAATCTGGATTTTTAGCCTTACATATCCTGTCGGCCCAAGGTGCTCATCTTCTAACCAGCTGGAAACAAAATCCTTAGCCTCGATTTCACTCCATTGGTTATGAAAATGAAACACAGCCGCTCTCGGCTGCTACAGTATCAAAAACAGAAGAACCCTTACGGCGGGAACTCAATCCATGAACCGCGAATATCACAAATGGCATTCCCCGCGGCTCTCCCGCGAAATGGAACTCCTCATCTTTGGCCACGCGGGCCTGCCGGTCATGGTCTTTCCTACCTCCGCCGGGCGCTTCTTTGACTTTGAAGACCGCGGCATGATCGCCGCCCTCGCCGGCAAAATCGACGCCGGCCAACCGCAGTTCGATTGCGTCGACTCGGTCGACAAGGAGAGCTGGTACAACCAGCAGGCGCCGCCCCGCTCACGCATCGCCCGCCACGTACAATAACCTCATCCGCGAAGTCGTGCCGCTGATCCGCAGCAGAAATCACGATCCGCGCCTCACCTCCGCTGGTTGCAGCTTCGGCGGCTATCACGCCGCCAACGTCGCGCTCCGCCATCCCGACATCTTCACCGGCATGCTCTCCATGTCCGGTGCCTTTGACCTGTCCAGCTTTCTCGGTGGCTACTACGACCAGGACTGCCATCGCAACCTGCTTACGCACCACCTCGCCAACCTCATCGATCAATGGCTCCTCAATCGTTACCGCCGCAACAGCTACATCCTCGCCAGCGGCTGGGACGACCACTGCCTCGCGCAGAATCAGAACCTCGACCGCATCATGAGCGCTAAGGACATTGTGCACAAGCTATCTGGGATTCGTGGAATTCCCACGGCTGGCCCACATGGCGGCGCATGCTTGAGGAGTACCTTTAAAGGCAGTTGTCAGTTGTCAGTGGTCAGTTGTCAGACAGTGTCGACTCAAACGAAACAGCCAGCCCCGCTAACTCCGCTGACCCGCCGAAACCGAAACATTCAACATGCCAGATTCGTCTTCAATGAGAAGATGAATCTGAGGAGCCCCATGACCGCGCTCAATCCCTACGCTAACTTCCTCGATGGACGCCCGGTAAAAGACATCCTCACTGCGACGCCGTCGACTCTCGCAGGTCTCATCGAGTCCATTGGCCCCGCCAGAATTGCGGCCTCGCCAGCGCCCGGCAAGTGGAGCCCGGCAGAAATCGTCTGCCACCTCGCTGATTGTGAACTGGCCTTCGCCTTCCGCCTGCGCCAGACCCTCGCCGAAACCAATCACGTCATCCAGCCCTTCGACCAGGAAAAGTGGGCACTCACCTATCCTGGAACCTCGGCCAATCAGGCTCTCGACGTATTCACTCTTCTGCGCGGATGGAATCTGCAACTCATGCGCACAGTGCTGCCGCAAGCCGCAACCAAGCCGGTAACCCACCCCGAGCGCGGAGCCATGACCTTTCAAACCATCATCGAAACGATGGCCGGACACGACCTCAACCACTTGGCCCAGTTGCACAAGCTGGCCGCGGCAACTCCGTCAAAATGAAGCTGCCCGCATCGTCACCGCGATAACTTCCGCGCACCGACCTACTTCGGCTTGGCGGGCATCTTCTTTTTGCCCGCTCCCATCTTGGCTGTCGGCGGGTTCTGCGTGTGATCCCCGCCATGATGCCGGTTGTGGTGCGCCACGGCCTTGGCAATCTCCTCCGCCGTAAGCTTGGTGGGATTTTCAGCGTGCAACACATCGTTGGTTGGGTTCGATTCGGCTGTGTTCATTGGTTCCTCCTTGGTTCAGGGCAGGAGGTGCTCCATCTGTTTCCGCCGTATCAGGTTGCAGACAAGTTCCTGCCGGCCCGGGCGGGGAAACGCCCTTTCACGGCATTGTCGTCGCTCTGCGGCATGCGGGTTCAACTCGCCGCATCGCCCCAGCTTACCCGGATCAGAACGGCCCAGTGCGGCCGTCCCATCTAGCATAGTCTTCTTTCGGTATGCGGGAACCATTTTGTGCTCTCCGGGGTCCAACCTAGTAGCATTCGTCTTTACTCCAAGGAGGAATCGTGCGCCGTGTGTTAGCCGTTTTCTGCTTTGTAGCCTGCAGTTTTGTTTCCTTCGCTCAGCCCTCCACTTCTCCCGCACCCAGGACCAAACCCGCCGCGCAGCAGGCGCAACCAGCCCCATCGCAGGATAGGTTGGCCCCACCGCAGGTGGTGCCGGTGCGCAAGGTGGTCCTCTACAAAAACGGCGTGGGCTACTTTGAGCACGCGGGCAGCGTCACCGGCAACCAGCGCGTGGCCATCGACTTCACCTCCTCGCAATTGAACGACGTGCTGCAGTCCCTCACCGTCCTTGATGAGGGCGGCGGCCGCATCGCGGGCGTCAACTACAACTCCACCACACCGCTCGCCGAACAGCTCAAGACACTCTCGCTCGGCATGGGCGACGATCCCACATCCACCGAGCTGTTTCAGGCGCTCCGCGGCCAGCGGGTCGAAGTCACCGGAGGCCCCGGCGGTGGAGCCATCACCGGCCGTCTCATGTCCATCGAGTCGCGCACAGAGAAAGCCGCCACCGGCGACAACACGGTGGAGAAGTTCTATCTCACCCTCGTCGCCGGTACGAGCGCCGTGCGTGTCATTGAACTCACTCCCTCGCTCAGCATGCGTCCCCTCGACGCCAACCTGCAGGGCCAGCTCGACCGCTATCTCCAACTACTCTCGACCGCGCACGCGAACGGCCTGCGCCACCTCACGCTCGATGCGCTCGGCCAGGCCCAGCGCGAACTCCGCGTCAGTTACATCAGCGAAGTGCCGGTATGGAAGTCAACCTATCGCATTGTCTTTCCGCGCGCGTCGGCCAGCGGAGAAAGCGGCAACGCCATCGTGCAGGGCTGGGCTGTGGTCGATAACACGGTCGGCGCCGACTGGGACAACGTGCAACTCGCGCTCGTAGCCGGCGCGCCGCAGAGCTTCATCCAGCCGCTGTCGCAGCCGCTCTACACACGCCGCCCCGAAATCCCCATCGCCACGAGCGAGCAGACCACGCCGCAGACGCATGAAGCGGCTGAGATGAACGCCACGCCATCTCCTGAAGTAGTTCCGAGAGCTATGGCGCAGGCGGCCATAGGAGGTCCATCCCGTTCTCTGAGCACGACCCATGGAGTCGCAGGAATGGAGGGATTGGGCGGCTCGTCCGGCGGGGTCATTGGCGGCCTGTTCGGTTCAGGTGGCGGCGTTTACCGCGCCACCGACTCCATCCGCGAAGGCGACGTTTCCACTAACGCCTTCGACGACTTCTTCGAATACGTCCTCGCCCAGCCCGTCACCATCCACAAAAACGAATCTGCCATGGTCCCTATCCTCCAGCAGGAACTCCCCTCCGAGCACGTCACCCTGTGGAGCGAAAGAGATCGCTCCCCCCTCCGCGCGGTGTGGCTTGAAAACAAATCGAAACTCACCCTCGACTCGGGCAGCTTCTCCATCTTTGAGAGCGGCGAATTTGCCGGCGAAGGCCTCCTCGATCCCATCCATCCCGGCGAAAAGCGCCTCCTCTCCTACGCCGTCGATCAAGCCGTCAAAGTGCATCGCGGCGGACTTGCGGAGACGCGCACGCTCCACCACATCGCGCTGCATCAAGGCGTCCTGGTTGAGTCCAGCAGCCAAATCACCGAAAGCACCTACACAGTGAACAACGCCGCCGACGAAGCGCGCACGGTTATCGTCGAACACCCGCGCCAACCCAACGCAGAACTTGATTCCGACCCCAAGCCCGCTGAAACCACGGCCACCGCGTATCGCTTCCGCGTCGCCGTCGCGCCGCATCAGTCCGTCGATCTGCACGTGGGCGAGCGCGCCAACCTCTCTGAGCGCGTCATCATCAATCCCGCGCAAGACCACAGCGGTTTCCTGATCGCCGTCAGCAAGTTCTCGCCCGCCCTTGAAGAAAAGCTGCGCCCCCTTATCGACGCTGAGACCGCGCTGAATAATCTCAATCGCAAAATCAACGACATCGAGCAGAAAGAAAAAACGCTGGCCGCCGACGAAGCCCGCGACCGCGACAATCTCACCGCGCTCAAAGGCAATGCCGCCTCGAAACGCTTTGTAGACGAGCTGAATCGCACCGAAGACGACATTCAATCCGCGCGCAAAGAGCGAACGGCGGTGGAGAAGGATCGTGACGCCGCGCGGGCGCATCTCGATGAGCTCATCGCGCAGATCTCATTTGACACCGACCTCTCCGTCGTCACACAGAGCAACCAGATCGGCAGCGCCCCACGCGAGTAGTCTCAGAAAGTGGAGAACGCAACGACATCGGCTCCTGGGTCGTCGTCCTGAAGGTCTTGACTAAAGTCGTTATCTTGCCATCCACCATGTGGCGAACGCAGGCTACAACCGAGTCCTTGTGCGCATCCAAGCCAGCACAATGCGGATAGAGAACTTCCATCGCACCTCCTTGCACCGCCGGCGTGGAACACGTATCGAAGAAATCTAAAAAGCGTGCCCCGGGGCTGGAAAACGCCCGTGGCGACAATCCAGGGTGCACCAGGGTTCCGGGTCCGACTAACTTACGGGCTCATGCGCACCAACGCGATATCGACCTCTGTGCCGATGACGCTAAGACAATCTACTACAGGATCGATGCCCGTTTCATGCACTGTGGGTCTGCAAAGCCGGTGGGGGACTAACTTGCTGCTTTTCATCTCACCCGTGATCCGTCAATCTCTTCGCATCTGAGATCGTTCGTTTCTGAAATCAGTAAGCAAGTCTTGGCTTTCCGCATCGTCGCGGCCACTGCCTCCCTGATCCCTGTTCCCTCTTGCCTCTCTCCCCCGCGTATAATGAGATTTCTGGTTTTTTATCTCTCGCGGTACGAGCAAGTCAGCTCTCCGCCACGGACAATGAATGCCCGATCACATCAAAAAGCAGTTGCTTGAAGAGATTCAAGTCCTTGAGCATGAGCTCGCCCACGAGCTGCCCGCCGAGATCAAGAAGGCGGTGGCACTGGGAGATCTGTCGGAGAACGCCGAATACCACATGGCAAAGCAGCGCCAGACCTTTGTCAACGCGCGCCTGGGCCAGCTCAAGCGCCGCATGGCCGAGCTGTCGCTGGTCAACCTGGCGAACATTCCGCACGGCAAGGTCGGCTTCGGTTCAACGATCGTGGTCTTCGACTCCACCAAGGAAGAGGAGATCGTCTATCGCCTCGTCACCAGCGAGGAGTCCGATGTGTCAAAGGGGCTCATTTCTACCACCTCTCCAATCGGCCGCGGACTGGTAGGCAAGAAGGTGGGCGACGTAGCCACCATCGTCACTCCCAACGGCAAGCGCGAACTCGAAGTGCTGAAGTTGACCACGATTCACGATGAAGCTGAAGCAGCCGCCAAAAACGGCGCCGCTGCGGATTCAAATCAGTAGCGAGGAAAGAACTGCAATGACCTGGACCAGTGCCTTCGGCCGCACCTGCGGTTGGCTTCTTGATCGAATTGTTCGTGGCCTGGCCCTCACCCGCATTTCTCCCAACGTGCTTACCTTCGTCGGCTTGGTCATCAACATTGCCGCCGCGTTCCTGTTTGGCCACGCCAACGCCACCAACGCGGGACGCATGTTTCTTTATGCGGGCCTGGTGATCATTGGCGCAGGCATCTTCGACATGGTGGATGGCCGGGTAGCCCGCCGCACCAACAAGGTCACAGTCTTCGGCGCGTTCTTTGACTCCGTCATCGACCGCTACTCCGACGTGGTTTTGTTTTTCGGGCTGCTGGTCTATTACGCGCGCATCAATCATTTCCGCTACGTGGTGCTGACGGCGTTCGTCATGGTCACATCGCTCATGGTCAGCTACACGCGTGCCCGCGCTGAGGCCCTGATCGGCCAGTGCAAGGTGGGCTTCATGGAGCGCCCGGAGCGCATCGTGCTGGTCATCCTGGGAGCTTTGTTCAACCATTGGGGAGTCATGGCCCCGGTCCTCTGGGTGCTGGCGGTCCTCTCCACCATCACCGTCGTCCACCGCATCACATTTACTTACCAGAACACCAAGCACTTGGCGCCGCTTACCTGAATCGAGCACCCGCCTGGCCCCGCTCCTAGCAGTTCAACATCACTGCGGAACACCCTTGCCTGACCGGCTTCCACTGCACCAGGAACTGCGTCACGGCGGAGGATTCCATTCGGCGCATGGCCTCGAATTCCTTGTTCTTCTGGCTGTAGAGCAGCTTCCCATCCTCTGACAGCACCGCCATCGCCGGCACGCCGCTCTCCACCGGAACGCCATATCGATGGGCGATATCGAGATTCACATCCATCGTCCCGATATTCACGTGGACCAGCACAAAGTTGGTTTCAAGAATGAGCCGATTTTCGGGGTTGTGCATGTAGATATCGAGCACTTGGCAGTCGCCGCACCAGTTCCCGCCAAAATCCAGCAGCACGCGCTTGTGGCTCGCCGCGGCAGCCTTCAAGGCGGCCACGATATCGGTCTTGGCCTGGGTGGGTGGGGGATAGATGTCGCGGCTGGCCGAACGCGCGGTGGGCACGGCTAACGCGAGCCCGGCAACCAGAGTCAAAAGCTTTGCGAGTTTCATGGGGGATCAAAACCTCCAAAACGGCTGCTTTTAGTCTGACACATGGCGCGTCGCGCCATTTTCCTCGACCACCGTCGAGATGTAATCTTGGTTAACGATGAGCGATCTGCGAAAGCGTCTGGAATCGACAGCATTCCCTGACCTGGGATCAATGATGGAGGGCTACGCGCAGGGTGCCGTGGACCTGGCCCGCGGAACCTTCCACCAGAATCTTGACTTCACTTCCGATTCTGTAGATGCGCTGGACGAGGTTTTGGTGCTGGTGGGCGAAAGCCCCGAACTCGACCTCGACTTCGAAGTGCGGCTTTGGGGCAGCTATCTCGGTGAGGTGCTGCGGCGACGCTACGCCGGCTCCTGGGAGATGACCCAGTATCCGGGAGGTACCGTTGCCGTCCCCGCGGTCGACGTCCGCGGCTCCCGGCTCTTCCCGCTAATGAAGGTCTACCGGCGGCTGACCGTGGGCGAAGAAGATGATTTGCGCAGTTTCTACGCCATGGTGACGGACCGCCTGGGAAAGCCGGCCCAGGTGAACTAGGGAAACCAATCCAAGCCGGGATCTGGTGCGTTATATCACAGCGGGACACACCGATTGTGCGACAATAAGGGTGTTGATTTAGAGTGCGCCACCTGAGCGCGGCGTGCGGAGGATAAAGCAATGGGCGATCTATTACAGCCATGGCATTTGATTGTGCTTGCCGTCGTGGCATTCCTGCTGTTTGGGGCCAAGCGTCTGCCGGAACTCGGCAAGGGACTGGGCGAAGGACTCAAAGGCTTTAAAGAGGGTCTGAAGGGGTTGACTGACCCGGCTCCCACGCCGACGGTGCAGCAAAACGTGACCCCTGCGCCCCCACCCACAACCCCTGTGGAGCCCAAGTAAGCCAATAGATCGTGTCGGTTCGGCGACACCCGCCGCGACTGCCGCGAGCCATATGCTTGAACGTACAAAAGGCCTGTGCATTGCGCACAGGCCTTTTGTGTTTCTCTTTTCGGCTGTAAAGCGGCTTAGCGGACGTCTTCCGCCGAGGGGTAATACCCTGTTTTGGCAATGACTTCGAGGCCCGGCCGATCGACACGCACGTCGATCTTCCGGAACTTGCCGTCTATGAAAGGCTGATGGCTGAGGTAGCCCAGGGTGTACTGTGTGCGTGCTTCCTCGGCAATCTTGGCGTAGCTTTTCTCGATGCCGTTCAAATTGCGTTCCGAGTCCAGCGTGCCGCCGGTAGCCAGGGTGTACTTGGCCAGCAGGTTGTCGTACATGGTAAAGGGCAGGTGGATGCGGCTCACGTAGCCCTCGCCCCAATTGGCCGAGGTGCCCACGAGCGTGCCGTACACCGCGATCTTGTTGGTCTCCAGGTAGCGCAGCACGTCTTTGTAGGTGGCCTTGCTGCCGGATTCCTTGCCGTCGGAGATCACGTAAATCACTCGCCGGCGCTCCTTCGGGCGGGTTGCAAGCTCCTTCGCCGCGGCCAGGATGCCGTCATTCAGCGTGTGGATCTCTTTGGGAATTGTGATGAACGTTCCATTTCCGGCCGAGCGTCCCGCCTGCAGGTTCGGGTCCACGCAATTGCCGTTTTCCCGGATGTTGCAGCTCGCGAATGGGCCGTCGTTCACAGGCGCCAGTACCTCCGAGCCCGCCGTCTTGGTCATCGAAAGCACATACGGAACACGCGTGCTCTGGGCTCCGGTAAAGCCGCCAGAGCGGTTTTGCGAGCCGTTGCTGTAGGAGAAGACGGCGACCTCGTCGTAGGGTGTCAGCGCTCCCTGGATGGCTCCCAGGGAGTTGTTCACCTTGGCCATTACGTCCGAGGTAAGGCTCTGATCGACCACGAAGGCGACCGAGAGGGGCCGAGGGTCTACGCTGAAAAGGCGCAGCGGCTCGCGCGTCTCGTTCTCATATATCTTGAAATCGCGGAAGGTGAGTCCCGCAACCAGCGTGCCCTTCGAATCCTTCACTGTTACCGGAACTTCAACGAAGTTCACGTTCAAGATATATTTTGGAAGCTGGTCCACGCCTTCGGGAGCCGCGGTTTGCACGGTGTCCCGGGCCGGCGGCGGGGGCGGAGCGCTGGGTGGCGGCGCTTGCTGCGTCGTCGCGCTTGAAGAGGAACCCGAAGAAGTCGCTTCCGTTCCAGAGCCGACTCCCGGTTTGATGGGCCCGCTGGCGTCGCTCAGCGGTACAGGCGACTGGGGCGAGGGTGCATCGGGAACCGCGGATGGCTGCTGCGTTTGCTGTGCCAGTGCCGCTGGACTCAAATTGAGGTTCAGGCTCAGGAGCGCGGTTAGCGCCATTGCTGTTAAACCAGGCTTCACAGGTATTATCTTCCTCCCCGAACGCTACAATCATCTGCGCGCTAAAGCACCCCGATAGCCACACAAAAGGCCCGTGGATGTGCTCCATCCGTCAGAGTATCAGACGCACCGCAGCCCTGCAGGTTTGCCTGACGGGCTGGCGACTCTTCAGATATGCTCTCTTCGTGGTCACCATTTGCGTCTAATGGAGTGACATGCGCACTTGTCGTCAAATCGCCGCTCTCATCCTTGGCTTGCCGCTGGTTTCCGTGGCGTCATGGGCACAACTCGCTCCGTCACCGGATGCGCCTCCGGTCAGTCACGCACCGGCCACTCCTGAAAGCGACGAGTCAGTCGCGACTTTCAAGATGCAGGTCAACCTCGTTGACCTCTTCTTCACCGTCAAGGACAAGAACAATAACCTGATCCCACACCTCAACAAGAATGATTGCGCCGTGCAGGAAGACAAGCAGCCGCAGACCTGGAAAAGCTTCGTCGCCGAGAACGACCTGCCCTTGACGCTGGGCATTCTCCTCGACACTTCGGGCAGTCAGCAATATGTTCTGCCTCTGGAGCAGCAGGCGGGCAGCCAGTTTCTCGACCGCATTCTGAAGCCGAAGGATGAAGCCTTTCTTCTCTCATTCGACGTGAATGTCGATATGCTGCAGGACTTCACCAACAGTCCGCGGCTGCTGGCGCGCGCCATGAACAAGGCGGAGATCAACACCGCCGGCGGAAACGGCGCAGCGGGTATCCCGGGTGCAGGCGGTGGCACCGTTCCCACCATTGGCGCTCCCAAGGGCACGCTGCTCTACGATGCTGTCTTCCTCACCGCCAATGAAAAGCTGAACCAGGAGTCGGGCCGCAAGGCCATGATCATTCTTACCGACGGTGACGATCAGGGCAGCAAAACCAGAATCAACGAAGCCATCGCGGCAGCCCAGCGGTCCAACGCCATGATCTACGTCATCCTGATTGCCGACACCGGCTTCTATGGCGGCTTTGGCTACAGCGGCTACTCCGCGGCGAAAAAAATGGCCGAGGAAACCGGCGGACGCGTCATCAATGTGGGCAACAACGGCAAGAAGCTGGAAGCAGCCTTCCAGCAGATTGAAGACGAGTTGCGAACTGAGTACGTAGGGACCTACACGCCGACAAACACCAAGCCGGACGGTACCTTCCGCCATATTTCCGTCACATGCGGCGATGGAACCAAGGTACAGGTGCGCAAAGGTTATTTCTCACCCTCTCCACAAAATTGATCTCTGAGTCAGCTTGATCGCGACGTTGCCGTTTTGAGAGGGCGAAGCTTCAGCCTTTTATGCCGCCAAAAACGCCGAAGGAGCAACCTTTTTTCGGTATGCCAGAACTACACCAAAGATGAAGAAAGTTCGGGTCCCCGGCGGCACAAATCCGCGTCGCGCCCCTTGAACTACCGCCCTGATCAAGAACAACCCATTTAAAATCAATCCCTTCCCATCCTTCGGTCGTCGAGAGCGTGCGATTGGCACGGTCATTGCATGAACAGCAACGAGTACGCACGCCCCGACGTGCACCATGGCGCCGGCGCAGGGCGGAATCGACGGAGGTTTATCTATGAACCGTGCCAAATTGATTACGGCGGCTCTGGCCGCGATATCGAGTGTTTGCCTTATGGCGCAGCAAGCCCCAACCACTTCTCCTTCAACCAACCCTCAGCCTGGCAGCCAGACCACCGATGTTCAACAAACTCCCGCAGCTGCCCAACCTGTGGCCAGCACCGCCAATAGCCCTCAGGCTTCCAACCCGGTTTTACGTCCGGTTCAGGGAGAACTGGAAAGCAAGCTGGATACAAAGAACGCCAAAGCCGGCGACAGCGTGGTGGTGAAAACCACTGAAAAAGCCACGACAGCCGATGGAATCGAGATTCCCAAGGGTTCCAAGATCCTCGGGCACGTGACGGACGTGGAGGCAAAGGGAAAGAGCAGCGAAAACTCCAGGGTGACGATCCAGTTTGATCAGGCCGAGCTGAAGGGTGGGCAGAACCTGTCGATCAAGTCGGTCCTTCAATCGGTGGCGCCGGCTTCCGGGCACGATCCGGACATCGCGAGTAGCGGCCTTGCCGGGTCAGCGGCGGGTGGCCCTGCGGCCACCGGAAGCATGAATGCCGGTGGTCCCGCGGCGGGAGCTTCCGGCAGCCAGAGCACTGGAAGCTCGACCGGCGAACGCACTGCCCAGGCGCCCACGTCGGGTGGCCCTGCCTCTGACTCGGCCCAGACTTCGCAATCCGGCGCAGCCCCGGCGGCAGGAACGGTCGTCGCTCGGAACGGCAACGTAGCCATTCGCACCACGGCGATCCCGGGAGTGCTGCTGGCCAACAACGCCGACGGTCAGCCGTTCTCGAACGCATCTGGCGCGCTCCTGGGCGCCAAGTGTGATGTGCATCTCGATAGCGGCACGCACGTGGTGGTGGCGCTCGCCGACACTGGAGCCAAGAGCACCAGGTAACGGCTGAACGGAAAGCACCTTGCAGGCTGCGAAAAAAACTCGTCAAGGAAGGTAGTTCCGGCATCACGGGCTGCGGAAAAACCCGATCCCGTGAAGGGTACGGGCTTTAGCCCGTACCCTTCAACAATCGACGCACCAACGGAAGAGGGATGGCAAACTGCCATCCCTCTTTTTTGCGTCTGATCTCAATTGATTCCGGCGTGATTCCGGTGCTGGGTCTGATCCTGAGCGTAGCTTATGCGGCCGGCTGCAGCGGTTTCTTGGCCGGAGCTTCGGTCACGGGCAGGTGAATGCTGGCTTGGGTTCTCTCGTGGGTACCCAGATACGTGAGCACGTCATTGATGGAATCTTCAAAGCGGCCGCCCGTCTTATGGGTGGCTTTCACGCCTTTTGCGACAAGCTGACATACTTCAAAGCGGTTCATGCCCTGCGAAAGGGCCTGATGAATCTGGTCGGAACGCATGAAATGACTCCGGTCAACGGGTGAATGTTGCGTGGGCTGCGGAGCTCGTTAAAGCGGAGGGACGGCCAAAGCCGAGCAGGCTGGGTAGCTTCCAGACTCAAACAAGCCGCATGAGTCTGTCTTCATTGTACGCTGGAATCGGCTTTTGACGCGGGTTTTCGCGTTCTGCCCAAGTTATATGCCATTGACTGGCTGGCACCAACAGGAATGGAACTGGAATTGCATTAGCAGGCTGCGGGAAAAGAACGAATCCAAAGCGAATAACCTTAGAAGCATCCCTCAGGTGCTAAAGCCCGCCTCTATCTTGAAGCAGACTTTACGGCACGACTAAAGTCGTGCCCTTTCAAAGCCATCAGTTTTTCCGCAGCCTGCTAGTAGAGGGGCTGTCCCAGGCGCTTCTCAAGCTGGGTGCGATAGGTGCGGCTTACACGGGTTCTCGATCCATTTTTGAGCACAGCGTCAAACTCGCCGTGCGAGATCGGCTCGAGCTGCAAAATGCTCTCCAGGTTGACGATGGCGGAGCGATGGACGCGCACGAAGCGCCGCGGATCGAGCTTATCCCCAAGGTTGTTGAGCGCCGCTCGGTAGAGCAGTTCCCTACCCCCGACGTGGAGGTTCACATCCACGCCCGCGGCCTCGATCCAATCGATATCGACCACCCGGATGAAGCGCGTTGAGCCGCCCGACTTGACTACGAGGCCATCCCATCGGCGGTCAGCACTCGAAAGTGCCCCAGCCGCCGTTGCGGTGGAGGCCATCTTTATGATGCGCTGGCCAAATTCGCGCAGGCTGCGTTCGTCGAGCCGAGTCTTGACGCGGGCCATAGCGCCCTCAAAGCGCTCGTCGCTGTAGGATTTCAGCAGGTAGTCGAGCGCGTTGGCCTCAAAAGCGCGAATGGCGTGCTGATCGTAGGCGGTGACGAAGACGGTGAGCGGCATTGCGGCGACGCCGACGGCTTCGATCACGCCGAGGCCGTCGAGCTCCGGCATCCGCGCGTCGAGAAAGACCAGATCGGGGTGCCGGTCATGGTGCCGGTTCTGGATGATTTCCACTGCCGCGGGACCGTCTGTAGCTTCGAGAATCGTTCCCACCTTCGCGTCTCTCCGCAGCAGGTCGATCAGCCGCTGGCGGGCGGGAGCTCCGTCGTCAACCACCAGCACGCAAATCTGTTCAAGCGATGGGTCGACCATCGGGATCTTCTCCAATCAGGCGGAGGGGAAGCAGTATCTCGACCGCGGTGCCGCATCGAGCGCATAGACATTGCCGTCGCCGCTGCCAAAGTAGACTGCGCCGTTCGACACCACTGGCGAGGAGAGGTAGCAGTCCCACGGGTCGGGCATGCTCTCGTATGCGGGCTGCAATCCATGCAGATGCTGCGCGGCGAATCTGCGCTCGCCGCCGGTCTGGAACTTCCAGCTCAGCTTTCCCGTGGAGGCATCGACGGAGTAGAAGCTGCCATCGTAGGCCCCGAAGTAGACCTGTCCGTTGGAAACCGCGCGAGACGAAGCGATCCGGCTCTTGGCTTCGAAGTGCCACTTCTCGGTTCCGGCTGCGCGGTCGACGGCGTAGAGATTGCCGCCGGTGCTTCCCACGTAGACCACTGCACCATCTACCGCGGGGGACGAAATCACCTGGCCCTGGGTATGAAATGCCCATTGGACGCCGGTGAGTTTGGGAACTTCGGCGGCATCGTAGACGCCGCTGTGTTGCGCGTTGCCGCGGAAGGTGGACGAGTCCGCGCAGAACGCGGGCATGGCGGAAAGAAGCAGAAGAATGCCGATGAAGACCGTCCAGCCGCAAACGACGCCGACGGGCAGCGCGGGTTCCGTTGAGGTGATTCTCGGGGAGGAATTGCCGGTGAAGTTTTTCTTGGCCCTAACATACCGGGAGTCTTCGCAACGGTCGACCGAACTGTGGCAACCGGGATTAGCCGCATTTCGAGACGGTTTGGGAGCTTTGCCAAGGGGCGGTGCACTCCGGCTGAAAGGCTTGCCGCACGCAACTTTCGCAGCGGCGCATTCGCTGTTACCATTAAGGTCTCATCAACCGGATTGCCGGACAGATTGAAGAAATAGCAGCGAAAGAGGTTATACGTGGCAGACACCACCAAGATTGAAGACACGCAGGAACGAAAGAAGATCAAGCGCGCCGCCCGCAAGAAGGCTGCGCCCAAGGCCAAGCGGACGGGAGCGCGCGGCGAAAACAAGAAGAAGCTGAAGAAAGCGGCACGCGGCCAGTCGAAGCGCTAAGCGCCTGCGCTGCAGCAAGAACCAAGCCTCCGGACCACGCATGGAAGTTCCCGGTCCGGAGGCCTCATTGCACCTTCCCTCATAGTCCGCACAGCCCGTAAATTGACAGGATCCCGCACGCAACGGGACCGCATTCGATGGGAAGAGGAGAACTGCACTGCTCAGACAACTCGTTGCCCGCAAATCCATTGACAAGCTGATCCGCGACTCGGAGGAACCCGAGCACGCGCTGAAAAAGACGCTTGGCCCGTGGTCGCTGACCGGGCTGGGCATCGGGGCCGTGATCGGCTCGGGCATCTTCACGGTCATTGGAACCGCGATGGCCGGGCAGAAATTCGACACCCCCGAGATCAGCAACACTCCCCTGATCCACTATCTGCTCACCCACACCGCCATGGCAGGTCGGCCCGGTGCCGGGCCAGCGCTGGCCCTGTCGCTGGTGCTGGTCGCCATTGTCTGCGTCTTCACCGGGCTCTGTTACGCCGAGCTTGCCTCAATGATTCCGATAGCGGGGTCGGCTTACACCTACACGTATGCCACACTTGGCGAACTGGTGGCCTGGATCATCGGCTGGGACCTGATTCTCGAATATGCTTTCAGCAACATGAGTGTGAGCGTGGGGTTCGCCGCGCACATCGAAGCACTGCTGGAGTGGTTCGGCCTCCATCCGGCGCTCAAGTGGATCTCGCCTGCCTACCTGCCTACCGGTCTTCAGGACCTGGCCGGCAGGGACCTCTACCAGCCCGGATGGCATTTCGGCTTCAATATCCCGGCTTTTCTCGTGGTGATGGTTCTTACCGTGGTGCTGGTGCGCGGCATTCGCGAGTCAGCGCGCACCAACAACATTCTTGTGTTGGTCAAGATCGTCGCCATCCTTGCCTTTATCATTGCCGCGTCCAGCTTCATCAAGCCGGTTTATTGGCATCCGTTTATGCCCAACGGCTTTACCGGCATGCTTTCGGGCGGCTCCATCATCTTTTTCACCTACATCGGTTTCGACTCTGTCTCCACCGCCGCCGAAGAGTGCCGCAACCCCCAGCGCGATCTGCCTTTCGGCATTCTAGCCACACTGGTGGCCTGCACCGTGCTTTATGGCGGCGTTGCCATCACCCTCAGCGGCATCGTTCCGTGGAATTCAATCATGGGCGATGGGGCCCCGGTGGTGAACGCACTCAAACGCCTCTCGCTGCAGCCCGGCGGACACAACCTGCACTGGGTCGAGTTGGTCGTACTTATCGGCGCCATGCTGGGCATGATCTCGTCGATCCTTGTGTTCCAGCTTGGCCAGGCGCGGGTGTGGTTTGCCATGTCGCGCGATCGCCTGCTGCCGACCGTCTTCAGCAACATCCACCCTCGCTTCCGCACGCCGGCGGTGGCCACGTGGGTGGCCGGCTTTGTGGTGGGGATCCCGGCGGGCCTGCTCGACATCGGCACGGTCTCGAATCTTTCCAACATCGGCACGCTGTTTGCCTTTGTGCTGGTCTCGATCGCGGTGCTGATTTTGCGCTATCGCGAGCCGGAGCGCAAGCGCAGCTTCAGGGCGCCGTTTGGCCCGGTGTTTCCAGTGCTTAGCATCATCTTCTGCATCGTGCTGATGATGGGGCTGGAAGTGCTGACCTGGGCGGCGTTCTTCATCTGGCTGGTTGCGGGGCTGGTGATCTATTTCTTCTATAGCCGCCATCGGTCGGAGTTTGCGGAAACCAGATAAAGCTATGACCTCGGAAATTGAAGAATTCATTCGTCGCCTCCCCAAGGCCGAACTGCACCTGCATCTCGAAGGCACCATTTTGCCTGCAACGCTGGTGGAACTGAGCACGCGGCACGATGCCGAGCCGATGCTTCTGGCGGACGCCGAGGCGCTCTACCGGTTTACCGATTTCTCCGGGTTTATGGATGCCTTCAAGGCGGTAGTCCTGCGGCTGCGCGACCCGGAGGACTACGAGCTCGCCGCCTGGCGGATGATCGAGCGGCTCGCCGCGCAAGGCGTCGTCCACACCGAGGTGTATATCTCCGTGGGCGTCATCTACATGGGTCGCAACCACGATCCGCAGGCCCTCGAGCCGATCTTCGCAGGGCTGGAACGCGCTCGCGAGCGCGGAGAACGCGAGCTTGGGCTATCGCTCTATTGGATCTTCGACGCGGTGCGCCACTTCACGGTGGAGGAGGCGGAGCGCGTGTTTCGCAAGGCTGCGGAAATGCGCCCGTCGCACCCTTCCATCATCGGCATCGGGCTGGGCGGCGACGAGCGGCGCACCGGTTCCGAGCCGTTTCGTGCGCTCTATGCCGAGGCGGCGCTGGCCGGCCTGCGGCTCACCAACCACGCCGGGGAGACCACAGGGCCGGAAGCCATTTGGGAGGCTCTGGGGATCGGCTCGGAGCGGATCGGGCACGCGCTTTCGGCTGTAAACGATCCGGCGCTGCTGGAGGAGTTAAGGGTGCGGGGCACTCCGCTGGAGTTGAATCCGACGTCGAATGTCCGTACCGGCGTTTGCCCGTCGTTTGCGGTTCACCCGCTGCGCCGCACCTTCGATGCCGGGCTGCTGGTGACGCTGAACTCGGACGACCCGGCCTTCTTCGGCTCCGATGTGGCCAATGAGTACCTGCTGGCGCATACCGAGCAGGGCTTCACCCGCGCCGAACTGCGCCGGTTGGCGGCCAACTCCATCCGTGCCAGCTTTCTACCCGAATCGGTAAAGGCAACCTGGCTCTCCCAAATTGACTCTATTCAGTAACCAAATGTTCACCGCGCCGTCTCAGTAACGTGGGCCAACGCAGAGAAAGTTGCGTTATCATGCAAGCAGGAGGCTGTTCCTGATGTGCGTCGAACCCGAATCCGCCACGCCCGCGGAAGAACCCAAGGATAAGAACGCGTTGCGTATGATCGGCTGGTTTTCCATGGGAATGGCCGTGGCGACCGTCGGCATCTATCTGGGCTTCGAGATGCGGTCCCGCTACAAGTTCAAGCGCCGCACGCCTTACGATTTCTACGCGAACGCCGGCTCCCAGACTGCCAATGAATTTGGCGTAGGCATCTAGCGCAGCGGCCCCAAAAGTCAATTGAATAGGTCGAGGGATGGAACCGCAGATTCTTCGACTGCGTTTGGCGCACAAAACGCGCCAAACTTCGCTCAGGATGACAGCTTCCTTGTTTAACGTACTTCTGGGACAGGACACTTGCTCAGCGGTCCCGGATCATTGAATCTCGCAAAATGCCGCCTTTGCGCGGCATTTTGTATTTGTGGCTGTTTTTCAACCGACCGTGCCCCCTGCCCCCGCGTTACCCTAAAGCCCTATGGGGCGCATCCGAATTCTTTCTGATCAGGTGGCTAACCAGATCGCCGCGGGCGAGGTGGTGGACCGGCCGGCCTCGGTCGTGAAGGAACTGCTGGAGAACGCGCTCGATGCCGGGGCGAATCGCATTCGGGTCGAGGTTGAGGCGGGTGGGCGGCGGCTGATCCGCATCAGCGACGATGGCCAAGGGATGAATCGCGACGACGCCCTGCTGGCCTTCGAGCGGCACGCCACATCGAAGCTGCGAACGGCGAACGACCTGCTCTCCATCGCCACGCTGGGATTTCGGGGCGAGGCGCTGCCTTCCATCGCTTCAGTGGCCCGCGTGACTCTGGAAACCGCGACGGGCCAGGACCCAACCGGGACACGGATGGAGATCGCGGGCGGCAGGATTCTGCACGTGGACGATGCCGCCTTGCCCCGTGGAACGACGCTGGCGGTGGCGGACCTGTTCTTCAACACTCCGGCGCGGCGAAAATTTCTGCGCGCCGAGTCGACCGAGCTGGCCCACGTGACGGCGCTGGTGACCCACTATGCCCTGGCGCACCCGGAAAAGCATTTTGAGCTGATTTCGGCCACTCACACCATCGTCTCCGCGCCGCCGGTTACACGCACGGCGGAACGGATCTACCAGATCTTCGGCAAGGACACGTTGGCGCAACTGCTGCCCGTGGCGGCTGAAGCTCCTCTGGCACATGGCGGTCTGCCTGAGCCGCCGCCGTGGAAGCGCGACCCGGACGCGCCGGCGAAGGATCGGATTGGCGATTGGGGCCATCTCCGGCTGACCGGATTCTATTCCAAGCCGGAGCTGCAGAAGCTCAACCGCAACTCGATGTATATCTTTGTGAACAAGCGGCTTATCCGCGACCGGCTGCTGATCCATGCCATCACGGAGGCCTATCGCAACGTGATTCCGCCCACCAGCTTTCCGGTGGTGCTGCTGTTTCTGGAGATGCCGCCGGAAGAGGTGGACGTGAACGTCCATCCGGCCAAGACCGAGGTGCGGTTCCGCCAGCAGAACCTGATTCACGACTTTGTGCGCGACAGCCTGCGAACGGCGCTGATCAAGGCCCGGCCTTCGGCTGGCTTTCTGGCCGCACTTGACTCGGCCCCGGCCGCCAGTCCGTCGCTGATGCCGCCCTCGACTTCGCCTCTGCCGGGATCGCCCGAAGGGGTTCCGCTGATGCCCGACTCCGAGCCCGTCTCGTTCGAGGCTGCGACGAGCGATGCCGAGGCGTTCGAGTTGACGCCGCGACAGCCCACTCCGCTGCCGGACAAGCTGCCATTCGACGCCGGTTCATTCGTCGCAAACAATCGCGAGGGATGGGGGGTCCAGCAGGCCTGGGGCGAGGCTGCGGCGGCGCTGTTGCAGCCGGGGGCGCTTCCTCCTGCGTCAAATTACTCTCCAAACCAAGCGGATGCAGCAACTTACGCCAAGACTGCCGCCGTGGCTACCGCGCAGGTGGAGGCCGAGCAGGCTGCCAGCAACCTCAATCATCTGGGCTCGCTGCGGCCGATGGGGCAGTTGCGGGAGTCGTTCATTCTGGCTGCCGGCAGCGACGGCCTGTGGATCATCGACCAGCACGTGGCCCACGAAAGGGTGCTCTTCGAGAAGATTCTGCGCGACCGGAACGTAGAAAATGTGCAGCGCCAGCGGCTACTTATGCCCCTGCTGGTAGAGTTGAAGCCGTCGCAGATGGTGGTATTCGCCCAGATCGCGGAGGAGCTGGATCGCAACGGATTTGAGGTGGAACCCTTTGGCCCGCAAACTTTATCTGTGAAGGCTGCGCCGGTGGGACTGGAGGGCGCCGCCTTGGAGCGCATGCTGGCAGAGGTCATTGAGCAGTCCAGCGCCGACTCAGCGGAAGTGGAACAGAATCATGATCTTAAGTCGCTGCGAACGCGGATCGCCGCATCCATTGCCTGCCACTCTGCCATCAAGATAAACACCCCTCTTGACCCCGCACGTATGGAGTGGCTATTGTTGGAACTTGCAAAAACAGAGCACCCGACCAGTTGCCCGCATGGACGTCCAATAGCTTTGCTGTATTCTTGGAAGGAGATCCAGCGGGCCTTCCACCGCATTTAGTCGTAACTTGGAAGGTGGCGATCCCTCCCCTTAGGGGGAAGGTAAAGCCCGGCGCGAATAGCCAAACCAGGGACAACGCATCCCGAAGCCGCAATACTTAGTCGACGCGACCCATTGAGTGCGCGGCGACCTTTTGAACAGGCCTAGACAGGACGCAGCATCTCCGGTTTTTGCACTACGCCAGCCTGGAAAAGAGGTTCTTCTTTGACATCGGAACAATTGGAAGCAGCGCGCTCCGAGAGGATGCGCCAGAACGGAAATGGGGCCCTCACACTGGATGAGGCCCGTACGTGGATGGAAGAGACCGGTTTGTGTCTGTTTCTGCCCCGGCGGCAGTTTGCCTCTTCATTGGCCCCATCGTTTGTGGAAGCCGTAGCGGGTCAACGAAACTCCGCTCCCGAACCCAAGCACATCGCCTTGGCCGAAGAGCTGCTGGTGCGGCTGGAGACGGAAGGCGTGGCCGTGAGGCTCAATTTGCTGGGCCAGCCGGGCGAGCAGCCGGATTACGTGGTGGCGGCCTGGGTGTTGCCCTACGTGTATGCCCTGCGCGGTGACCGTGACTGGCGCCGAAGCCCGCAGCTTACCGGCTCCCGCCAGGTTTCGCCCCTTGCCATTCAGGCGTACAAGCGTCTGGAAGCCGGAGACACCACCATCACTGAACTGACGCGGTTCCTTGGCCGCGAAGTCTCAGAAGCCGCCGTTTTGCGCGGCATCACAGAGCTTTGGCAGCAGCTTCGCATTATTCCGATCGTCTCGGCTCCCGGTCAATCTGCCCAGTGGCAGTTGCTGCGCCAGCGGTTCCAGAAAGCCATTGCGGAAGGCGCCTCCACTTCGCAGGTGACGGCCATCTCCGTGCTGGCCTCAATCTACCTGCAGGCAGTGATCGCGGCCAGCATGGAGGAGGTGGAGATCTTCTTGTCGCCGCTGACGGCGCGGAGCAAGATTCGCGAAGTGCTGCGCGGCTTGGTGGCTACGCGGCAGGTTCACACCCTCTCGCTTGGCCATGCACCCCACTTTTACGTCGCCGGAACGCTGCCGGAGTTTGCAGTGGCTCCGACCGTGTACGCCAGCTCGTCGATGTCTTCAGCGTATTTTGCCCACATGCATGAGCACGAAGAGAGCATGCCTGAGCCGGTGATTGCGGAGCCCGTGATGGCCGCGGCTGCAAATACTCCTCCTGTCGAGCGCGAGGTGCGCAGCGAAGCTCCTGCTGCCCCCCGCCAGCCTGTGATGAACGGTAAGGCCAGTGCGGCAAGGCCGCATTTCACCAGGCCCGCCTCGCACGCACGCGACCGCAAGCCGGCCCAATCTTCAGGCAGTGCCCGGCCAGCGCGGCGGTCCGCTGATTCGCGGTCGGCTGGATCACGCCCGGCAGCGCGTCCGGCCAATGGGAGCCGGCCCGCATCGGGTCGTCCTACCGCAACCGGCCGCTGGACCTCCAATGCGCCGAAAAGCGCCAACGGAACGCGGAATGGCAACGGTGCAACCGCAGGCACGGGTGCGGCCAAGGGCGCGCACAGCAACGGAAACGGAAACGGCCACGCAGCCCGCCCGGTGAATGGAGCGAGGACTGCGAAGCCGGCCGTTCCGGCATGGAAACGCACCGCAAATGGCACCGCGACCACCGGCAAGCCTGCCGCTTCCGGCCGCAGTGGAAGCCTGTCGCGTAGCGCCAGCGCCCCACGCAAGGACTCCCGGAGCGACGCACGGACCACGCGAGGGAGCCGCACGCCGGCCCTGACCGCCGGCGCCAAGGCCGGTAACAGCAAGCGGTTTGGCTTTACGGCCCGGCCCACACAGGGGACAAAGAAGCGCGGATGAATGCGGACGAAAGTGCTCTGGGTTCGCTCGCAGCCTCCCGGAAGATCATTGTTGCCATCGACGGACCCGCTGGGGCGGGCAAAAGTACAGTTGCCCGCCACCTGGCCCAGCATTTCGGGCTGCTGAACCTTGAGACAGGAGCCATGTATCGCGCCTTCGCCTTGAAGGCGCTACGCTCCGACGTGCCTCTGGACGACAGCAAGGGCCTTGAAACCCTGGCCGCCGACACCACCATCCGCCTGGAAACCGGCGAGGAAGAAAACCGCGTCCTTCTCGATGGGGAGGACGTGACCGGGCTTCTCCGCAACCAGATTGTCACAGACGCGGCGTCACGCGTGAGCGTCTTTCCAGCGATTCGGGCCTGGATGGTGCGTTTGCAGCAAGAGTTGGGCGCCGTTGGCGGGGTGGTGATGGAGGGCCGCGACATTGGCACCGTGGTTTTTCCTCACGCCGACGCCAAGATCTTTCTGGATGCAGCTCCTGAAGTGAGAGGCATGCGCCGGTTCGATCAGTTGGGTCCCAAGGTTGCCGTGCAGCCGGAAGACGTGATCCGCGATTTGCGCGCGCGCGACCAACGCGATCGCAATCGAGCGGACTCGCCGCTGAAGCCGGCCGAGGACGCTGTCCTGCTTGACTCGACCAACATGACCCTCGATGAGGTTGTGAAAGCGGCTGAAGACCTGGTGGCCGCGAAGCTTGCTCAGCAGGACGCCCCGGACCCGCACTGAGCAGGGACATACAAGCATAGATAGTCGCGGCAAGGCGATCGGGTGGGCTTAGGGAATCCGATGCTATGGACGGCTCGTGTTCACAGATGTTGTGAATTTGACGCAAGCATTCACGAAAACGCGCTTATACTAGCCGCGTAGGCGCTCTCGCTCCCGCCGTTGTGGTTTGTTTTCAACGCTTTTATCGCTTTGTGAACTTGTAGCTACAGGAGCTGAAGTGGCCAAGTCATGTCACAGCTGCGGTTCCACCGATTTTCGACTTTCGCGTTTTCGTCGTTCAGATCTTGCAAAGCTCGTTGCCCTTTTATATCCGGTACGCTGCTTGCGCTGTCGTGAGCGTTCTTTTGCGCCCCTTCTTCAGGCGCTGGAGTACCGGCGGCGGGGTGCAAGGAGAACGTAAAGGCATACACAGTCCAGCCCTCCCAAGAACGTGATACGGCTCGCTTCGCCGTTGGGAGTTTTCTGCCGATTCCATCTACAGCGTTCGGGAATAGCTGTCTCGCAGCAGGGCGCTCTCCGTGGTCCGGAAAAATGCGATAGGCTCATAACAGATGGAAATCACCTGCAATCGCTGTCACCAGACCATTGAAGCGGAGAGCTGCTATTGCCCAAGTTGTGGTCTGCCGCAACTTGTCTACTCCACCGAGGAGGGGGCTGGACCGGCCCCAGCGGAGCGGTGGACGGAGGCGGCGCGCGATGCCAGTTCGGTGGAGTGGAAGCCGGCCCTGCGAGTGGCCCTGATGCTCGCGATTCCGGCGGGCATGCTGTCGTGCGGGCTTTCGCCGGTAGGCGTGCTGGGACTTTTCTGGATGCCGGCGGCGGCGGCCTGGGCGGTGACGCTCTACGTGCGCAAGCAGAGGCCGGCGTGGATCACCATGGGAGCCGGCGCCCGCATTGGGCTGGTGACCGGGATGCTGGCAGGCGCGGTGGCTTTCTCTATCAGCGGCGGCTCGTTGTTTGCAGAGCGCTTTGTGTTTCACCAGTCGACCCAGATCGACGCGGAATGGAAGACACGCGTGGACGCGATCGAACAGATGACGCAGCAGATGATGGCGCAAATGGGAGCTGCGGATCAGGCCCAGATACAGGCGCAAAAGAACCTGATGCTTTCGCCGGAGGGCCATGCCGGGTTTGAGGCCATGAACATGGCTACCAACACGCTTTTCCTGCTGTTTTTTGCAGCGGGCGGTGGGGCCATGAGCGCTCGGCTGCTAGCCCGTTCACGACGGCCTGAGGTCTAATCGCCTCGTCGTCGACGGGCGCAAATTGCACCGGTGTCCGCGCGCACGAACGAAATTCGCGTGTCGGGCATCACACGCCACTTCTCCACAGCTTGCCCCCAACCGCTGAAGCCTCGTATCATCCCTCGAGAGACAAGCCTCGATACAAGTGGCTAGAGAGCACCCATGAGCGAAGAGCAAAGCATACCCTCCCTGCGTATCAAGGGCAGATTGATGTCCGCCTCTGAAATTGAGCGCACGCTGGTGCGCCTGGCCCACGAAATCGTGGAGAAGAGCAACGGCTGCGAAGGCATGGTTCTGGTCGGCATCAAGCGCCGCGGCGTGCCCCTGGCTGAGCGGCTGGGCAAACTGATCTCAACCATCGAAAAATGCCCGGTCGAAACCGGAGTCCTGGACATTCAGTTCTATCGCGACGATCTCTCTGAGGCCGACGTGCGCCCGATTGTGACCCCGGGGGCCATAGGCTGCGAGATTGCCGGCCGCGACGTGGTGCTCTGCGACGACGTGCTCTACACCGGCCGCACCATTCGCGCCGCCCTTGACGCGCTGTTTGACCATGGCCGGCCGCGCCGCGTGCAGCTCGCCGTGCTGATTGATCGCGGTCATCGCGAACTGCCCATCCAGGCTACCTACGTGGGCAGACATGTTCCCACCAGCAGCCGCGAGATTATCGAGGTGAAGTTCCAGGAAGTGGACCACGACGAGCAGGTGTTGCTGGTGGAGCGCGTAGATTAGTCCAAGGTTTTTGAAGCCGGCGTGCACCCAGCACGCTGAACGCCCGGACACAACGCCGGGCAACACACATGAACCGGATCGGGGCCCGAGGCTCCGGTGTGGATCCGCATGAACGCGACTGCAATACCTGTCCGCCGCCAGTTTGCCACCCCGCAGGCCCCCGCCTCACCGTTTCCTTATCATCCCGGATCACTGCTTTCGGTCCAGGACCTGAACCTGGAACAAGTGAGCCACATCCTGGCCCGCGCCACGGCTCTTGAGAACCAGGACCCGCTGTCGCGCGACCGCATCCTGGCCAAGCGACGAGTGGCGCTGCTGTTCTATGAGTCGTCCACGCGCACGCGAACCAGCTTTGAGCTGGCCGCCAAAAGCCTGGGCGCCGATACGGCGCTGGTTTCGAGCCTGTCATCGAGCATCGAGAAGGGCGAGTCGCTCAAAGATACTGGCCTGACACTGCGAGCATTGGGTGCGGAGGCCATCATCCTGCGACACAACTCGTCGGGGGCGGCATGGCTTCTGGAAGAGGCGACCCGCCTGCCCGTGCTGAACGCGGGCGACGGCATGCACGAGCATCCCACGCAGGCGCTGCTCGACCTGCGCACGATTCTGGCGCATGTGCGGCCTGGCGTGGAGACGGTGGCCGAGGATACGCTGGCCGGCGTCACGGTGACCATCACCGGCGACATACTGCACAGCCGCGTGGCGCGATCGAACATGTTGTTGCTGCCGCGGCTGGGTGCGCGCGTGGTGCTGTGCGGACCGAAAGAACTGCTGCCCGATCTGGCTGCCAATGCCGGACCGGGGATCTCGATTGAACGGAATTTCGAAACTGCGCTTCGTCAGTCGCAGGTGATGATGATGCTGCGCATTCAGGCTGAACGACTGGCCGGTCTGCAACTGGATCTCGAAGAGTACAAGGCGGGCTACCAGCTTACCGGCGACCGTCTCCGCGAGCTTGCGCCGCAGGCCGTGGTGCTGCATCCGGGGCCCATCATTCGGGGACTTGAGCTGACGGCCGGGGTAGCGGACGGTCCGCAGTCGGCGATTTTGGAACAGGTGCGGAATGGCGTGGCGATTCGCATGGCGGTGGTGGAACGGGCGCTGATGACGGCCGCTGATGTGCGAGGTACGAAATGACGCCATCTGATCTCAAATGCCTCAAATCGAATATTGATCAAATTGTTGTTCTCGACACTGTAAGGGGCGAATGCCTGCTTGCGAAGGTAATCTCCGTCTTTGATCAAGAGTCTGATCCAGACATTTTCTTTTGGGATGTAACATCCGATCCCAACAAGCAGGATTCGCTACAAACGGAAGGATATAGCCTTCCGCTTTGCGACATCGTGTCGGTACGGAAGTATGCGATAGAGGGAGGCCGCGCATGACGGCTCTGGTGATTCGCGGCGGAACTCTGATGGATCCGGCAGCCGGTGTGGACGGGCTGAAAGACATTCTTCTGAAGGACGGGAAGGTGGCCGAGATCGCGGCGCCGGGCAAGCTGAAGATGGCCAACGGCGCTGAGTCGCTGGACGCGACGGGACTGGTTGTCGCGCCGGGACTGATCGACATTCACGTNNCGGAACGTGGCGCGGCGGTGCGGGTGTTTCCGATTGCCGCAGCGACGCGGGGATCGAAGGGCGACGCGATCAACGACTTTGCCGCGCTCAAGTCCGCGGGAGCCGTGGCGGTGACAGACGACGGTCATCCGATCCTGAAGGACAACGTGATGCGCGAAACGCTGGCGGCCGCGGCGCGGGTGGGGCTCAGCGTCATCCAGCATGCCGAGGACACGCGCATGACGCAGGGTGCCTGCATGAATGCCGGCGCTGTGGCGTTCAAGCTGGGTTTGCGCGGCATGCCGGCCGAGGCCGAATCGAGCCTGGTGGAGCGCGACATTCGCCTCGTCACAGAGCTGCGCGATACCCGTGCCCATCTGCACGTGGCCCACACCTCAACGGCCGCTGCTTTGGCTGCCGTGCGCCAGGCGCGCCGCAACGGGCTGNNGCGGACCGCGACGCCATGATCGAGGCCATTCTCGACGGCGTGGTGGACGCGATCGCCACCGATCACGCTCCGCACGCGACGCATGAAAAGGAAGTGGAGTTCGAACGCGCTCCGAACGGCATCACGGGCCTCGAAACCGCGCTGGGCTTGTGCCTGCACTGGCTGCACCATGAATGGAAGATGCCCATCGGCCGGGTGCTGAGCCTGCTGAGCGCGCAGCCCGCCGCGCTGCTGGGGTTGAAAGGCCGCGGCACGCTGATCGTGGGCAGTTGCGCAGACGTGGTGGTCTTCAATCCCAAGGTGGAGTGGACGTACCGCGCCACGGACAGCAAATCCAAATCGCGGAATACGCCGTTCGATGGCTGGACGATGCAGGGCAAGGTGCGCTGGACCATCAGCGAAGGGCGGATGGCCTACGCCAGCGCCCCACAAAGCTGAGCCGGCGGAATCGCCTTGTTCGCAAGTCAGTCACCGTGTTCGGAAAAATCCGGGCAATATCCGACGTGATCTCCGCTCTTCATTTTCGCGACCGCGCAAAATGATGCGACAGCGACAATGAGCGGATCGCCCGGGTAACGCACGTTTAGCCCTTGCGTCGGTAGAGAATCTGGAACTCGTACCCGGGGTTGGGTGGGAAGAGGCCGGAGACGTGGCGCAGGCGCTCGGCGAGAGCGGGCGCGGCCAGCAGCGGATACTCGCGTTCGCGCAGGTCGTGGTAGTCAAAATCCACCGCCAGCGACAGCATGTAGATGGCCAGCGCATCGGAAAAAGCCGACTCCATGAAGGTGTTGCGCGATCGCTCGTCGATTCCCTTTTGGCTGCTGCGGCTGTCCTGGGCGCGGCGGCGGGTCTCCCACGCGTCCTGGCTGGTTTCGCCGCGCACCTGGGCCTCGGCCTGCGACCACGCCAGGGCGCCGAAGCTTTCAGGCACGCCCGCGGCCTCGACAAAGTTGTGGGCCACGTTGATAAAGAACTCAAAGGCCAGGCCGAAGCGATCCTCCACCAGGCGGGTGGAGAGAAAAACGGCCTCCGTAACGCCGAACACCGCGTTGCGATGGCACACCGCGCGGTCGCCCAGGTCCACGCTGTAGGCGGGGGCGATCATGGTTTCGCCGGTGTCGGCGATGGCCAGCGGAACAAAATAGTACGCGCGGTTTTCGAGCGCGGCGGACAGGGTGGCGGGCACGGCGCCCACCAGCCGCTCCAGATCGGGCTCGGAGACGCGCGTTTCGCCCCACGTCGCGTAGTGAATGCCGTTGGGAGCCTTGCCCACCTCTGCCAGCGTGGCGACCTTCTCTGCCTGCCAAAGTTCGATTTGTGCGCTGCTTGCCATCGAACTGTATTCTAGACGAGGGAGGCCGTGCACATGATGCATTCTGCGGAAACCGAGCGCCCGGGTGGCGGAAAGGTCCTGGGATTCCCGTTGCGGGGATTCGGACTGTTCTCGGGACTGCTGCTGTCGTTTGCGGTGGCGTTCTTCACGTTTTTCCTGACCACGTGCCTTGCCATCTTCGCGTTGCTGGTGTGGAACGTGGGCGGACACCACTCGGTGGACTTCGCTGATACCTATCGCTACATCGGCTTGCCTGCGGGCTTGATTGTGCTGGTGGTGGCGTTGCCGCTGTTTGGCGCTTTGTGGCTGCGCGACAAGCTGCGCAGATAGCCCGACTTCACTTTCGGATTCGCTGTCGCAAGGGTCACCGAACAGTGGCTGAGACCTCATGATCCGGCCCGCCTGCACCCATCAGCACCAGCGAGCGCTGGGCAAAGGGCGAATAAACAAGAAGCGCCGTGAACGACAGGGCCAGCCCGAAATTGATGTGGTGCAAGAGCAGGAAGGGCGACAGCGCCCATAGCTCGTCGAACGGCAACAGAAACTGCCAGATCTTGAGGAACTTCTCGCGCGCGCGGGGCGCATGGAAGAGCACGGCGGAAAGCACGAACGCACGGACAGGAATCAGGATCGCCGCAGTCACGATCAGGACCGTGAGCACCACGCCGGGTTTCGGCAGCACCGAGAAGAGATCTTCAATCTCCGCCAGGTTGGCCAGCGCACCTACGTAAAAGCCCAAATACATGAGCTGCAACAGGACGAAGAGCGTCTGCACGAGGGGATACGAGGCCTTGGGAAGTTCCTCAGGGGTGGCGAGGATGCCGCTGAGGAAACTGCTCTCAGGCTCTGTCGGGGCTGCCGGATCCTCCTCCACTGCCGGGGACACAACCGGAGAGGGCGACTCGGCCTGTGCGGCTGACGGATCTTCAACGGGACCGATCCGTTCCACCGGAGCGACGAATCGATAGCCGCGGCGAGCCAGGGTCTCGACGAATCGCGGACTGCTTGCGGTATCTCCGATGGCCTCGCGGATGCGATTGACCGCAGAGTTTACGCCGTGCTCGTAGTCCACAAACGTTCCGTCGGGCCACAGTTCCCGCGAGATCTCCTCTCGAGTCAGCAGTTCGCCGGGCCGCTCGAGCATCAGACAAAGCACCTGGAACGGCTGCGCGTTCAGCTTGATGCGGACACCCTGACGGCGAAGCTCGCCCGTGGCAGCGTCTGCTTCAAACACTCCGAAGCGATAGCGCCGGTCTGGCCGTGGGTGGGTCATGTCTTTTGTCCAGTCTATCCGACGACGAGTTCGATCAGAATATTGTGCGCGAAGTACAACTTCCTGGAAGTCCAAACACTGCAATCAGTTGGCGAGTGAGAAACAATCTTCATCAGGTGACATTCCGTGCATTGCGTTCGATCCCGGCAAGGAGCAAGGTAAGAGTCATGAAGCGCCAATTCTCAGATTCGAAAACATGCTTCCCAATCTTCGGACTACTGCTCCTGTTGCTGTCACCCCCCGGCTCGCTTGCGGCAGAACCTACGCCGGCGGCGATTTCAGGATTCAACACTTATATCGGTTCAGTTGAGGCGCGCCTTGCCCAACAGCATCGTTCATCCGATGCTTTCGTCGCACCCGTTGGTTCGGCTTCGCAGACGGAGGCACGCCTGCGGCGGGGAGAGTTGATGGTCGAGAACCTTACGCCCTCCTCTGGTGCGGTTGTGTCCGGTGCCATGCGGTACCACTGGCGCGGTACCGCGTTTGCCGCCGGCGCCAAAGCTGCGGATTTCGAGCGGCTGATGAAGGACTTCAACGCCTATCCCCAGCACTTTTCTCCGCAGGTGCTTCAGGCCAGAGTGCTGACGCAACAGGGTGATCGTCTGCAGGCATCGATGAGGGTGAAGCAGCACCACGTCATCACGGTGGTGATGGATACGGCTTACGACATCAGCTATAGCCGGCTGGATGCGCGGCACGGATACAGCATCTCGCGGAGCACGCGCATCTCCGAGATCGACTCACCTGGCACTCGCTCAGAACGCGCGCTCAACTCGAGCGAGGAGCACGGCTTTCTGTGGCGCCTCAATACCTATTGGAGCTACGAGGAACGAGACGGCGGACTCTACATGCAGATCGAGTCGGTGTCGCTCACACGTTCCGTTCCACGCGCCCTCGATTGGGCGATCAGGCCGTTTGTGGAGAGCGTTCCGCGAGAGTCTCTGGAGTTTATCTTGCGTTCGACGTGCAATGCGCTGCGGAGATAGGGCCGGTTCAACGCGAGGGAGTGTGAGTGCTCGAATGCGCATTCCCTCAGGGGCAAAATCCCCCCGCCGATTTTGCGAAGCTGACGGCACGACTAAAGTCGTGCACTTTCAAAACAGCAACTCTGAAATCAGGGTGTGCGGCAGAAACCGCGCTCTTGCAAGACATTGCTTGTTCAAAGATTCCTTTGGAAAGGACACGACAATGAATGCGAAGTCAATCCCATCGACCAACGAAGTCGTATTCCGAGCCGCGCGGCGGGTCAACCAGTCGCTGACAGCATCCGTTGAGAAACGCGCTTTGCAGTGGATGGCCGTGCGCGCGCCAGGCTGGGTGACGTCGGACCAGCTCACCGCTCTCGGCCTCAGCGCGCAGGTTGGAGCGGGCGTCTGCTATGCGCTCTCGCGCTATAACCGCTACGCTCTGCTGCTGGTGATTCTGTGCCTGGTGCTCAACTGGCTCGGGGACAGCATGGACGGCACCCTGGCCCGCATCCGTCGCCAGCAGCGCCCGCGCTACGGCTTCTACGTGGACCACATGGTGGATATCTTCGGGTCGGTCGCCCTGATGTGCGGACTGGGCTTCTCCGGATTTCTGCACTGGCAGATCGCGGTCGCAATGCTGGTGGCATTTCTGTTGCTGTCGAGCGAGAGCTACCTCGCCACATATACGTTGTCGTGCTTTCAACTTTCGCAAGGCATCTTCGGTCCCACGGAGATTCGGATTCTGCTGATCAT
>PLXP01000082.1:0-5010 GCA_003151435.1 Acidobacteriaceae bacterium | reverse complement strand
TTCAACCTGGTGGGCGCCGTCGGCATGGTTCTGCAGCTTGCCGCGCTGGCGCTCTTCAACCGCCTGGCCGCGGGCCATTATCTGTATGCTTCGGCCGCTGCCGTGGAGCTGACGCTGCTGCATAACTTTGTTTGGCACCTGCACTACACGTGGCGCGACCGGCGCGACAACTCCGCACTGCTGACACAACTGATACGGTTTCATCTTTCCAACGGGCTGGTTTCGATGCTGGGAAATCTTGTGCTGATGCGGGTATTGGTGCAAGGGGCACACATACCGCTGCTCATTTCCAACTGCATTGCGATTCTGTGCTGCTCGCTGGTGAACTTTTGTTTGGGGAACAACTGGGCCTTCGCGGAGAGGGCGGAGGCGATACAGGGCTGAAAAACACATTGGCCGTTCCGGGTGGGAACGGCCAATGTCTGCTGGGTTTGAAAATGGTCGAGTTCTATTGCCCGGCGGGCTTGGGGTTGGCGGGATCGTACTTGGCTACGTGGACTTTGCGGGCGAGGCCGAGCTTGGAAAGGATCCAGATGCCCCAGAAGTTGGGGTCGATCTCATACCACTTGAGGCCGTGGCGGGCGGAGACAGGATGCGCGTGGTGGTTGTTGTGCCAGCCCTCGCCGCCGGTAAGCAGGGCTACCCACCAGTTGTTGCGCGAGTCGTCGCGGGTTTCAAAGCGGCGGCTGCCCCACAGGTGCGTGGCGGAGTTGACCAGCCATGTGGCATGGAGGCCGAGCGTGACGCGCAGCAGCACTCCCCACAACACCATGGCGATGCCGTTCACGAATCCACCCCAGAGCCATCCGCCGCCCAGCAGCAGCAAGCCGCTGGCGGTGATGGGGATCCAGTGATATTTGCTGAGCCACACGTGGAAACGGTCACGGCTGAGGTCGGGCGTATAGCGCGCCAGCACGTTAGTCTGCGCGTGCAGCGCGTTGCCAAAGAGTATCCAGCCGGCGTGCGCCCACCAGCCGCCCTCGCGGGGGGTATGCGGGTCGCCTTCGTGATCGCTGAGCTGGTGATGAACGCGGTGAGTGGAGACCCAGAAGATCGGTCCGCCCTCCAGCGACAGCGTGGCGCAGACGGTCATCACGTATTCCAGCCACTTGGGTACGCGGTAGCCGCGATGGGTGAGCAGCCGGTGGTAGCACATGCCGATGCCCACATTGATGGCCAGCACGTAAAGCACGGCCATCACGGCCAGCCGCTGCCAGGTGAAGAAGAAAAACGCGGCGAGGGCGCCGGCGTGAAACAGGATGACGACTGCCAGCGTGAGCCAGTTGATTCCGGCAGGTACAGTGACGGCGCGGCCCATGCGGACTTGTTCGCGCGCGGGGAGCACGTGCATCACGACGGAGGCCGACGAGTCAGGCGCGGCGTGCAGCGGTTTGGGCGGAACAACGGTAGCGATTGCAGGGGAACCTGCGGATGCGACTGGAGTCATGCGGGGAAGATACCTCAATGAATGGCAAACATGCCCACTCATACAACCGATTCTATCGTAGGCGACATAAAGAACCGGCGATGTGTGCGAAGGTTTGCTGAAAAAGCTTGGAGATTGCCTTGGAGCGGGGGCAAGTCGGGCATAAACGCATGCAGCGGCGGCGAACTCTTTGAAACAAAGGCAGCAAGTTGGCGCCCGCTTCGCGGGAGTGGCAAGTTGGCGAGTTAGCGATTCCAGAATGAGCGGGCAGTTTATCCGCAGCCGGAAATTATTAAGGCTGCTGTTATTCGCTGGAGGTTGTTCCGTAGAATCCGCCGCCGCTTACAAACAGCTTTTCGGCCGTACCGCGGAGCACGCGGTAGAGGGCGAACTGGCGCGATGTCTGGCCGCGCAGCTCAAAGAGCAGTTCGCCGCGGTTGTCGGCCAGCGCATCGACCGCGTCCACCAGGCGCATGCGCGGGGTATCGTCGAGGTGCGCGCCGTCGCCCACGTTCTTGAGCAGGACCAGGACGTTGCCGTAGAGGTCGGGCTGGGCGATGAGGGTGAGGAACTTTTCGTCGGCCAGCGAACCCGCCGTGTGGGCCGTGAGCACCATGGTGGCGCCGGAGCCGTAGGCCAGTTCAAAGACGCGAAATTGCTCGCCTTCGAGCGGCACCGGCGGAGGTGGCGGCGCGGGTTTGGCGGCTTTGCGGGTGGCAGTGCGGGTAGCGGCAGCGGTGCGCCGGGGAGCTGGCTTGGGCGCGGGCGGCGGCGTGGACAACCCGAGCGCTTCGCGGGCGATGTCTTCCAGCGCGGACTTCATCTTTTCCTCGTCGTCAGGGCTGGCCCAGCTATACGTCCAGGGGTGATCGGGGCGGTTTCTGGGGTCGGAAACGGCGATGGCCTGCTGCATATCAGGGGGCAGGCCCATCAAAGTGGGAGCGATCGACGCCCCGCTGTAGCTCGACTTGCCGCGCTTGAGCAAAGGGCGGTCAGGATCGGTGGCTTCAGATGGGGATTCGGCACTATCGTCCGCGGCCTTCTTGCTTCTTTTCATGGTGGGCCGGTCCGGATCAGGGGCGGATTCAGTGCTCGTGGTGCTCTGCCCGGAGTCGTGTTTGTGGAGCGTGGGACGGTCGGGATCGCTGGGCTCCGCAGGCGCGCTGGATGCGCCCGAACTGCTGCCAGTCCCCTTACCCGACGCGCTCGGTGCGTCATCGGCGTGATGCTTGCGGTGCAGGACGGGCTTGTCACTGTACTCATCGTCGGTTGCGGTCAGAACCGGAGCGTTCTCGATCTTCGGCTTCGGCATGGGCTTCCAGTCGCCGTGGCCGACCCACCCCCCCTGCTCCTGACCCGCGGTCTTGACGTCAAACAGGCCGATGGACTTGCCGTTCATTTTGAGCTCGTACTCCACATCGCTGGTGAGGGCGAGGGGCTGCGGGCGAGCCAGATAAATGCCCCCATCCTGAAGCTTTTCGCCGTCAAAGACGGTGACCGGCACGATGCGGCAGGCCTTGGGCTTGCCCGCTTCGCCGGTCCACTCGAGCACGGCGACCGCGCGCAATACGGGAACGCTCTTGGTGTCCTTTGTGACCTGACCGGGATACTGCGACCATGCGGCCAGGGGAGCGAGGGCAGCGGCTGCAATCACGGCTGCGGATGCCGTTGACCTGAGAAGAAACGGGAAGACACGAGTTTTGCGCGATGACACCGGCAGGCCGGCTCGGGAATAATGCAAGTTGATGGTCACTCCATCCAACATACGAGGGATTTCCCCATGGAACTGAATCAGAAAGTTGCGGACTTCACGTTGCAAACCGATGAGGATACGACTGTAAGCCTCTCGGACTACGCGGGCAAGCCCGTCGTGCTGTTCTTTTACCCCCGGGCTGACACGCCCGGCTGCACCATCGAGGCCTGCGGTTTCCGCGATGCTTTTAAGAAGATGCAAGCGGCGGGTGCGGTGGTGCTGGGCATCAGCCGCGACACGCCCAAGGCCCAGGCCAAATTTCGCGCCAAGTACAACCTGCCCTACACACTCCTTGCTGATGTAGACGAGAAAGTCTGCAATCAGTTTGGCGTGCTGAAAGAAAAGAACATGTATGGCAAGAAGGTTTGGGGCATTGAGCGGACGACTTTTGTGATTGGCCCGGACCAGACGCTGCTGCACATCTTCCCCAAGGTAACGCCCGAGGGCCACGCCGAGCAGGTGCTCGAGCTGTTGCATTCATGGAAGAAAGCGCACAAATAGAAGTGCCCAGATTGCCGAAACTGTCCGAGTCCGGGCGCGGCGTGGACCCGATGCCCGGCCGGCTTCTGCCCCGGGCCTTCTATGAGAGTGCGCCGGAGCGTGTGGCTCCGCGGCTGCTGGGAAAGCTGCTGGTACATCGTGAAAGCGGCGGCGTGCTGCTGGCGGGGCGCATCGTGGAGGTGGAGGCGTACCTGGGGCCGCACAACTCTCCGCCGGACCCTGCTGCCCACTCCCATCGTGGACCCACACCGCGGAACATGGTGCTGTTTGGGCACGCCGGGCACGCGTATGTGTACGCCATCTACGGGCGCTATTTCTGCATGAACGTGTCGTGCGAGACGAAGGGGCAGGCGGGCTGCGTGCTGATCCGCGCGCTGGAGCCTGTCGCCGGGCTGGATGAGATGGCGCGGAACCGGGGGCTCCCTGCCGGTGTGGCGCTACCGGATAGAGTGGCGCGGCAACTCACCTCCGGGCCCAGCAGGCTGTGCCAGGCACTGGGCTTGGTGCGCGCAAGCCACAACGGGCTCGACTTGACCGAGGCGGGGTCGCCACTGCAGGTGCGGGACGATGGATTCGCTGTTTCAGAGGTGATGGTGACGGCGCGGATCGGCATCAAGGAGGCAGTGGACTGGCCGCTGCGATTTGCTCTGCCGGGGCATGCGTGCGTCTCCGGCCCCAAAACTTTAACCGGAAAGCGCATCTTTCTTTCGTAGAATTCCGTCAGACCAGTACAGCAACACGAATCCAACGAGGACATTCCCGCCTTGAAAAAGATTTCTTCCCTATCCCTGCCCGCTGCGGTGACTGCTCTGCTGATCGCCGCCCTTTTTGCCGTCACTACGGCTGCCCAGGCACCGCAGTCGTCGCCGCCCGGCGGCAGCGCCCCTCCGCCACCGCCGCATGTTGCCCCGAAACCCACCAACCTGAAGGTTCTGCCCAAGGATATGACCGGGGACCAGGTCCACGAACTGATGCACAAGTGGGAGGCCGACCTGGGCACAGAATGTTCCCACTGCCACACGCCCGACCCCAACAATCTTGCGCCCAACGGCAAGCCGCGGCTGAACTTTGCCGACGACTCAAAGAAGGAGAAGTCGACGGCGCGGCTGATGTACAAAATGGTCGAGGACATCAACACGAGTTACGTGAGCATGGTGGAGAATTCCGGTGAGCCGGTGACTTGCGGAACGTGCCATCGGGGGCATCCGAGCCCTGAGCCGTTTGTGGCCCCACCCGAGCACGATCATGACCATGAACATGAGCACCACGAGGGAGCGCCTGAGGGGCAAAAGCCGCCGATTCCGCACTAATACTACAGTTGTATTTGCTC
>PLXP01000199.1 GCA_003151435.1 Acidobacteriaceae bacterium | reverse complement strand
TGCCGCGGCCTCCGGCGTGAATCTGCGCCTTTACCACCACTCCGCTCGCGCCTGCCGCAAACAGAGTCCGGGCCACTGACGTCGCTTCTTCCAGCGTGTTGGCCACTTCGCCCCTGGGCACGGCAACGCCGTATTTCGCCAGGATTTCTTTCGCCTGATACTCGTGAATCTTCAAGGTAGGGACCACCACAGCCGCTGGGATTTGGGGGATTCGGAGGCCCCGGCCCGGCGATGCCGGACCAGCGCGAGACCGTGCCAGCGGTATCCAAATACTATCTTGCTGGCCGAAGGAGCGGCAAACCGCCGCGCTCGCTCGCTGCGCCACGCCCTCCACGCCATTACCATGGAGCTATGGCCTTATTGAAAGAGCTCCTGAAGCCGCTCGCCGAAGACGGCGCCGCCATGACCCGCGAACAGGCAGCCGCCGTGCTCACTGAGATCCTTGCCGGCGATGCGCCCGAGGTTGAAGTTGCCGCGCTGCTGGCCGTGCTTTCCACGCGCGGCGAACAGGCGCCCGAACTGGCCGGCTTTGTTGAGACCATGCGCGCACGCGCCGTCCCCGTTCCCCTCACCCAGGCGGAGCGCGACGAACTCGTCGATACCTGCGGCACCGGCGGCGGCGGACCGCTCACCTTCAACATTTCGTCCGGGGCTGCGCTCATCGCCGCGGCGGCAGGCGCCAAAGTGGCCAAGCACGGCAACCGCGCCGTCACCTCCAGGTGCGGTTCAGCCGACGTGCTTGAAGCTCTCGGTGTGCCCGTCACGCTCAGCCCCGAACTGGCCGCCGAGTGCCTGCGCGAAACCGGCTTCATGTTCCTGTTTGCGCCCCACTATCACCCGGCCATGAAAGCCCTCGGCCCCGTGCGCCGCGCCCTCGGTTTCCGCACCATCTTCAACCTCTGCGGCCCCCTCACCAACCCCGCCGGCGCGCGAGCCCAGGTCATCGGCGTGCTCGCCCCTAGCCGCGTGCTGCTGGTTGGCCGCACGCTGGCCGCACTCGGCGCCCGCCGTGCTTTTGTTGTTCATGGAACCGATGGAATCGACGAGCTCACCACCACCGGCGAGTCCATCGTCGCCCGTATCGAGGAATCAGAGGCAGGCGGTGAGCCCACCCTCAAAGCGGCACGCGTCACGCCGGAGATGGCCGGCCTGCCCCGCGTCACGCTCGACCAGTTCACCGGCGGCGATGTGGCCACCAACGCATCGCTGCTCTACGACGTGCTCACCGGAATCCCCGGCGCCCGCCGCGACATCGTGCTGTTCAATGCAGCCGCCGCGCTCGTAGCGGCAGGACTCGCAGGTGATCTCAAGGAAGGCGTCCTGCTCGGCGCTGAAGCCATCGACTCCGGCCAAGCCGCCGCCACGCTGGCCAAACTCCGCCAGTTCGGTGCAAAGTACGCGGACCACGCCTAGTCGAGTTGCGATCAAGCGCCGGGTGCCCCATCCTTCCGCTTTACCGCGGAAGGGCGGGAGTCCACGAACCCAAATCCAGATCCACCAAACCACGCCGTGACCCCCGGATCCTCAAGCCTCTATCACCTTCACAAACTTTCGATCCTCCACCGCCATCCTCTTGCTGCATGCATGGCAGTAGAAACCCTGCGGGTGGCTGGTGATGTTGCTGACCGCCGTGCCGCACCAGGGGCATTTCCCCCGTAGCGTGCCCAATCCAATCATCGGGCCCAGCAGCGGAGCAAAGATCGCCGCCGCAATCATCGGAATCCCCACAATTGCCCCCAGCCCGGTCAGGCAAAGCAGAGTTCCGACAATTGCCAGAATAGGCACTGCAATAATCCCAAAGTAAAGTCCCGCAAAACCGCCTTCAATCGTGGATTTCACCGATTGATGAGGGGTCGCCTTCAAGTGGGTTTCCTGTGTAAGGTGGGTCCCGCAAGCCGGACAGAATTTCCAGGGGGCCGACACGTGCGCACCGCATTTCAAACATTGGCCGTCCATAGCATCGCCGCTCCTTGAGCGGCTCGAATTATACGCCCCGGACAATCGGATCGGAGCCTCAATTTCGACGCTGAGTTTCTCCCGCGAGCCCCGCCTGAAACGCATCAGGACCGTTGAGGGAATGAAGATTGCGGGCATCATCAACCTCGGCGTGGGCCTGGGGCTGGTCATCTTCCTTCGCATCATCCTGGGCGCCGGCCCCGGCTCGCCTTACCTGTGCGGACTGATCCCCGGCTTTATCGGCGTCGGCATGCTGGTCTACGCGCTCTTCCTGGCCGACCCGGTGTTATAAGGGCTTGAATCCTTCCATCGAAATGGGACATCTCAAAGTAGTTGTTTGAACAGATATCTTTCTGGCTCCTGAAAACGGCCAAGCACCGAGGTGCCCCATGATACCCAATCCGCAACGCCAGCCTGTCCTCTTCCTGCCCCACGGCGGAGGCCCCTGCTTCTTCATGGACTGGACCTGGGGCCCTCCCGACACATGGCATCCCACGCAGCGCTTTCTCGAGGGCATCGCCGCCACGCTGCCGGAAATGCCCAAAGCGCTCGTCGTGGTCAGCGGTCACTGGGAGGAACCCGCCTTCACCGCAGGCGCCGCCGCAGCTCCGCAACTCATCTTCGATTACTCCGGCTTCCCGGAGCACACTTACCGGCTCACGTGGCCCGCGCCCGGCGATCCGGCCCTGGCCGCGCGCGTCGCCCTACTTCTCGACAAGGCCGGACTCCCCGCAGCACTCAGCGAAAGCCGCGGCTACGACCACGGCGTTTTTGTGCCGCTCAAGGTGGCTTTCCCGCAGGCACAGATTCCCGTTGTCACGCTGTCTCTGGCAACCTCGCCCACCGGCCAGTTCGATCCGGCGCAGCATCTCGCCGCCGGCCGTGCCCTGGCCCCGCTTCGCGATGAAGGCGTACTCATCGTGGCCAGCGGCATGAGCTTCCACAATCTCCGCGCCTACCTGCGCCCAGAAACCCGGGAGCGTGCGCAAGCCTTCGACGCTTGGCTCACCCACGCCGTCGAATCGCCCCAGCCGCAGCGAGACGCTCTGTTTGCCGATTGGCGCAGCGCCCCCTTCGCGGCCTTTTCACATCCGCGCGAAGAGCATCTGGTCCCGCTGTTCGTGGCCTCCGGCGCCGGTGGTGATGCCCCCGGCAAGCGCATCTTTGGCGATGAGCCCATGGGTGCCGCCATCAGCGCGTACCGCTTCAACGGGTAAAAGGGTCGTCCTTCCGGACGCCCCTTATGCACCTCGCTGATACCAGCGCTTCTGCCGTCCCAGCCGCGCGCCGGAATCAATCACGATCGCCACCAGGCAGAACAGCATGGCAAGATCGGTGCGCGCCTCATGCAGAAAGCCCAGCCATCCGTAGTGGGTCACGTTCTTCGCCAGGCTGAAGGGACCCAGCGGCCGCCCCAGCAGGATCGGCACCTTGGTGCTCACAATTGCCATCACGATCACCGCCAGCAGCAGCAGAGCCGCGTCGCCTGCGTAGAGATTCATCAGCACCGCGGCGCCCGCGGCAATCTCCACTCCCCCCACAAACGGAGACAGCACACTGGGGGAGATAAAACCAATGTGGGCAAAGCGCCCCACTCCAAGCTCATCGGGGAAGATGAACTTCAGCGCGCCCTCGGTCACAAACACCAGGCCGACGATAATCCGGACAAGCATCATGGGAAACATGCGGCGCATTGTCCCTTGCTCCTTCCGCGCTGGTTTTTCGGATTCGGGCGCACGTGCGAAGACCGCCGGCACCGACGCAGGCTATGCAACAAAGCATAGCGCAGAACGCCGCGGCACGATCGTCCACACCGGCGCTCGGCGTCGCTGCCGTCAACATCTACCGCCCGCCCAGCAACTCCTCAATCCGGACTGCCAGTTCCTCGGGCTTGGTTGAAGGCGCGTGGCGGCTCACCACATTGCCCTCCCGGTCCACAATAAATTTCGTGAAGTTCCACTTGATCCGTTCAGTGCCAAACAGGCCGCGTTTGTTCTTCTTGAGAAACCGATAGAGCGGATGCGCCCGCGGCCCGTTCACATCGATCTTGGCAAACAGGGGAAAGCTCACTCCGTAGTTGCGCTCACAAAACGCGCCAATCTCCTCCGTCGTGCCCGGCTCCTGCGCCCCAAACTGGTTGCACGGAAAGCCCAGCACCTCAAATCCCCGCTCCTTATAGGTGCGATACAACTCCTCCAGGCCCTGGTATTGCGGAGTGAAGCCGCATTTGCTGGCCGTATTCACAATCAGCAGCACCCGGCCCTTGAACTCTCCAAGGCTCACCGTCCGCCCCTCCAGCAGCGGGGCCGAGAATTGATAAAGGCTTCCCGCGCTCTCTTTCATCGGCAACAACCTCCTCATCGCAGGATGTCATGTTGGCTCCTTCTGCGTCTAAGAGGGATGCAGCGCACAGGGAGTAATGGTTGTCGGTCACGCCAACCCGGTTGCGTCCGGTAGACTTAGGGCTGGGTCCTTTTGGTTGGGGCTCCCTACGACGGAATCTTCGTCGCTGGGGTGGCCTTGGGGACCGGCCCAAGTCCGTTGGCGGCAACGCGGCCTCTTCAATGGGTGTAGGCATCATGCGGTCCTTCCTGAAGGTCTTTTTCCTCGTGAATCAGCCCTTCTTGAAGCGGTCGTAAAGCTGACATGCATTGCAGAACCGCCTTGGCGCGGCAGGGAAATTCTGAGGAAGACACGGTTTCCGTGCCACAGGCAGCCCGGCTCGTTTGGGCAGGGTGACCGCGGTCAAATATAATCAGTGTTTCCTCGAGGGCAGAACCAGATTTTTCAGCAATGAGGGTGTGCATATTCTTCCCGTGAATCTGAACCATGGACCGCACCAGAATTATTTGTGCTCGCCGCGGGGCTACCGCCCGGTGAAGATCAAGCACACTTCCATCTCCCGCGCCCTCCAGACCGCGAGCCGTCTCGCACGCATCGGGTTATTGCTGGCGCTGGTGTTCACCACCATCGCCGCCGCGGCCCAGCAGCCGCAGACCGTCGACCAGGTCCGCGTCATCGGTAATCGGCGCATTCCCAAGGAAACCATCCTTGCGCGCCTGTTTACGCGCGTGGGCGACGCCTACGATCCGGTCTCGGTCGAACGCGACTTCAACTCGCTGTGGAACACCGGCTATTTCGAAAACCTCCGCATTGAACGCGAGGATTCCGAAAAGGGCATCATCCTGAACGTCTTCGTCCAGGAGAAACCCACCATCCGCGAAATCAACTACAAGGGCCTCAACGCCGTATCCCAGTCCGACGTGCTCGACCGCTTCAAAAAGGAAAAGGTCGCCCTTTCGGTCGAGAGCCAGTACGACCCCACCAAGATCAAGCGCGCCGAGTCCGTGCTCCGTGAGATTCTCGCCGAGCATGGCCACCAGTTCGCCACCATCCGCACTGAGATCAAGACCATTCCCCCGGCCTCCGTGCAGGTCAACTTCAACATCAAGGAAGGTCCCACCGTCAAAGTGGGCCAGATCCGCTTCACCGGCAACCAGCACATCGGCGCCACGCCCCTGCGTCGCTCGATGAAGAACCTCAAGCCCGTCGGCATTCCCTATTCGTTGATCTTTGAAAACCTGTTTGCCAAGACCTTCGACGCGAGCAAGCTCGAGGAAGACACCGAACGCGTGCGCCAGGCCTACCGCGACAAGGGCTACTACAACGCCGCTGTCGAAGAGCCGCAGACCCAGATCCGCGATGAAGGCGGCCTCAACTGGTTCACCTTCCGCCCCAACAAGGGCAAGCGCATTGACATCCTGATGCCCCTCGAAGAGGGCGCCCGTTACCGCCTCGGGACCATTACTTTCACCGGCAACAAGGCCGTCAGCAATGTGAGAGCCCTGCGTGGCACATTTGCCGTGAAAGATGGAGACTGGTTCAACGCCACCCTGATCGGCAAGGGGCTTGAAAATCTGAAAAAAACCTACGGCCAGTGGGGATACATCAACTTTGGCGCCATTCCGAAGCCCGTCTTCGATGACCAGAAAAAGACTGTCTCGCTCGTGATCGATATCGACGAAGGCAAGCCCTTCTATGTGTCGCGCATCGAGTTCCAGGGCAACACCATCACGCGCGACAAGGTCATTCGCCGTGAACTGATGCTCGACGAAGGCGCCGTCTACAACTCCCAGCTTTGGGAGTACAGCCTTCTTCGCCTCAACCAGCTCGAATACTTCGAGCCCCTCAAGGTAGACCAGGATTCCGAAGCCCACCAGGACACCGAGGCCGGCACCGTCGACCTGCTCTTGAAGGTGAAGGAAAAGGGCAAGAACTCCATCGGCCTCAACGGCGGCGTCAGCGGCCTTTCCGGCGCCTTCCTGGGCGTCAACTACCAGACCAACAACTTCCTCGGCCTGGGCGAGACTCTCAGCCTGCAGGGCAACCTGGGCAACGTGAGCCGCCAGTTCACCTTCGGCTTCTCCCAGCCCTACCTGCGCAACCGGCCGTTGAACCTGGGCTTCCAGATCTTCAACAACAAGCAGGACTTCAACGCCGCCAAGAATTACCAGACCACCTCCGGCGCCTCGGCCAACCTGAGCGCAGCCCAGCAGTCGCTCACGCAAAACTACAACCAGGCGTCCACGGGCCTCAACTTCTCGCTCAGCTATCCGTTGAAGCGCCACGCCTTCCAGCGCGTTGGCTTCACCTATTCGCTGACCAAGTCGTCCATCACCGCGTTCAGCACTGCCTCGCAGACATTCTTCCAGACCATCAGCTTCCGTTCCGGCATCCAGGGGTCCAACGCCCTCAACGGAATCGTCAACAGCTCCGTCTCGTTAAGCTACATCTACAACACCGTCAACAACCCGGTGCGTCCACGCAGCGGCAAGGAATACACCGCGGTCTTCCAGGCGGCCGGACTCTGGGGGAACGTTCGCTATATCTCGCCCATGTTGGCTTACAAGAGCTTCCAATCCATGCACTACCTCAAGCCGTCGGCCACCGGACGCAATGTCCTCGCCCTCCGCGCGAGTTTGGGCTATGTGCAGGGCTTCGGCGGCGATGTGGCGCCACCCAACAACCGCTTCTACGCCGGCGGCGAGGCTGAATTGCGCGGCTTCGACATCCGCGGCGCCACGCCCTACGGGTACGTCCCCAACCGCGTCAACATCCAGCTCACCAATCCTGACGGCAATTGCGTTCCGCGCGACCCCAACAATCCGCAACTCAACCAGTGCATCCAGGTTCCCATCCCGGTCTACGGCATCGCTTCCATCGGCGGCGATACCAACCTGAACACCAACGCCGAGTACCGCATTCCCGTCGCCGGCCCCGTCATGTTCTCCCTCTTCGACGACTTTGGCATCGATATGGCCGTCAACAAAGGCCAGTTGAAGCAGAGCCCTGAAGGCTTTGCCTCTCTCACCGCGCCGCTCTATGGCTGCCCCGTCTTCAACAACGGTTCCTGCCAGGGTGGCATCCCCGGATCGACAGTCGGATTCCTCAGGGACATCCGCCCCGTCTCCGGTACCAACTTCGTTCCACGCATGTCGCTGGGCGGCGAAATTTCGGTCATTATGCCCATCGTCAACGCGCCCTTCCGCCTCTACTACGCCTACAACCCCCTCCGCCTCTATGAGCGGCCCTACTGCAATAACGTGAACGGTGGCGGAATCAACCAGAGCTGTTCGGCGCAGCTCATCTCCCGCGACCTCTTCCCGCCAGGGGGCGCAGGCGACTACACCTATCAGGAGTCCGTCGCGGCCTATGGAGCTCGCAACCTGTTCCGCGAACCCCGCAAGACCTTCCGCCTGACCGTCTCCACCACCTTCTAAACAGCCAGTTAGGTCCGCATGATCAGGGCCGCCCAACAGGGCGGCCCTTTCGCATCACGAAAAGTTGCCGCTTTGAAAGTGCGCGGCTTTACCCGCTCCGCAAAGGCAAAAGAAGGAGCGGGGCCCCGGAGGGAATGCCCCCGGGCCGAAACCCGCTGACTTGCTGACCCGCTGCCTCGCTGACCCACCCCTCATTTCCGGCCAAAACCCCCGAAACCAAGGCGGAATTCACGCCCCGCGCGTTTGACGCTCCCACCCTGCCCCCCTATAATCCATCTAGTTCCTGCTGACGTCTCCAGTCGCGTCTGTTCCGCTCTGCTCCCTCCGGGGTAGGGTCCGCTAAGCCGGGGTCCACGACGACACTTCTTTGTCGTTGGGGTGGAAGAATGACGAGAGGTTTCTCAGGAGGCACAGGTTTGGTCTTGCGCTGAACGCAGTCCACCGACACAGGAATTCCGAAGGAGTTTTAGATCCGAATGAAGCGCTCGCTTGTTTTTGCTGTAATCCTGGCCTCGGGCTTTGCCCTGACCGCCGCCGCCCAAACTCCCGCCGAGCCCGCCGCCGCTTCTGCCGCCACGGCGCCTGCCGGACCGCCCAAGATCGCCGTCGTTGCCTTCCAGATGGCCGTGGGACAGACCAACGAGTTCCAGCGCAACTTCGCCGATCTGCAAAAGAAGTACGATCCCAAGCGTCAGCAGCTCAAAGTCCTGAGCGACGATGTCGACAACCTGACCAAGCAGCTCCAGGCCCAGGGCGACAAACTCAGCGATGGCGAGCGTGCCAGCCGCGCCAAGACCATCGACGACAAGAAGAAGCAGCTTCAGCGTGACGGCGAGGATGCCCAGAACGACTTCCAGCAGGAAATGCAGGAAATGTACTCCGGCATCGCCTCCAAGGTGTACGACGTTCTGTCAGCCTACGCTCAGCAGCACGGCTACACGCTGGTCCTCGACGTGGCCCAGCAGCAGACACCCGTGCTCTACGCCACCCCGAACACCGACATCACCAAGCCGGTGATCGACGCCTACAACACCAAGTCGGGCGTACCCGCGCCACCGGCCCAGCCCGGCGGAGCTGCTGCTCCCGCGGCCATGCCCCACGCACCCTCAGCGGCGCCTCGCTCCGCTCCCAAGGCCCCAGCCACCCACTAATCCGTCGTCTCTGTTACCCGGAAAGGCCCCGCATGCTGCGCGGGGCCTTTCCTGCTTGATGAGCGCCTTTTCAACTTCACGCTGACTGCAATTCAGCAGCCAGTCCACACGCCTCCAATGAGATGAAAAATGCCATCTGAGGAAGAATAAGAATCTTCCATCCAACGCCAGAAATTGTGGAAAAAATTGTGGATTACTCTGGGCAACCCGGCAAAAAAACTCAGATTTAGCCCCTTGTCAAATCGGGGATGTGTCTGGTACGCCGCCTAAGTGTCTATTTATCTATCAATAACGCTGCAGGCCAGGGCCCTTTTGGAGTCGGGCTCAATCCTCCGCGCTTGGCACACGTCGAAGCAAGCTTTCCACAGTTGAAGATGAATGGCGTGTGACTTGCTCCGCCCAACTCTCGCCAAGTGGGTTACTTCTGGGCGTCTTCCCCCACCCTGAGAACCGCCAGAAACGCCTCCTGCGGAATATCCACTTTGCCGATCCGCTTCATCCGCTTCTTGCCTTCTTTCTGCTTTTCCAGCAGCTTCCGCTTTCGCGAAATGTCGCCGCCGTAGCACTTGGCCAGCACGTTCTTGCGCAGCGCGACTACGGTTTCCCTAGAAATGATCTTGGCCCCGATGGCCGCCTGGATGGCCACTTCGAACTGCTGCCGCGGAATCAGTTCCCGCATCTTTGATACCAGCAGCTTGCCGCGTTCATACGCAAAATCCCGATGCACGATGATCGACAGCGCATCCACCGGCTCGCCCGAAACCAGGATGTCCAGCTTCACCATCGGCGATTCCCACTCGCCTGCCAACTGGTAGTCCAGCGATGCGTAGCCGCGCGAGATCGACTTCAGCCGGTCATAGAAATCCAGCACGATCTCATTCAGCGGCAGCTCGTAGGTCAGCATCACCCGGGTCGGCGTCACATACTCAAAGTTAAGCTGACGGCCCCGTTTCTCCTCCACCAGCTTCAGAATCCCGCCCACGTACTCCTCGTTGGTCAGAATCTTGGCGGTGATAATGGGCTCGCGAATGCTGTCGATGTTGGTCGTATCCGGCCAGCGCGAGGGGTTGTCCACCTCCAGCACCGATCCGTCGGTGAGCGTGATGTGGTACCGCACGCCGGGCGCCGTCGTGATTAGGTCCAGCTCGTATTCGCGCTCCAGCCGCTCCTGGATGATCTCCATGTGCAGCAGCCCCAGGAACCCGCACCGGAACCCGAAGCCCAGCGCTACCGAGCTCTCCGGCTCAAAGAAGAAAGACGAGTCGTTCAGCCGCAGCTTTTCGAGAGCATCCCGCAGCAGCGTGTGCTCGTGCGAATCCACCGTGTACAGGCCGGAGAAGACCATCGGCTTGATGTCTTCAAATCCCGGCAACTGCGATGCCGCCGGCCGGGCATCTTCGGTCACGGTGTCGCCGATCTTGGTGTCGCCCACCGTCTTGATCGTCGCCGCGAAGAATCCCACCTCGCCCGCCCGCAGCTCCGCAATCTCCACCGGCTTGGGCATCAGCACGCCCATGGACTCCACCTCGAACGACTTGCCGTTCGACATCATGCGAATCCGCTGGCCCTTCTTCATCACGCCCTGCATCACGCGCACCAGCACGATCACGCCGCGATAGGCATCGAACCACGAATCGAAGATCAGCGCCTGCAGAGGAGCATCGGGATCGCCCGTAGGCGGAGGCAGCCGATGCACAATGGCCTCCAGCACGTCTTCCACGCCCTGGCCCGTCTTGGCGCTCACCGCAATGGCGTCGGTGGCGTCCAACCCCACAGCTTTTTCGATCGCTTCCTGCGTGCGCAAAATGTCAGCCGAGGGCAAATCGATCTTGTTGATCACCGGGATCACTTCCAGCCCGTGATTAATCGCCAGGTAAGCATTGGCCAGCGTCTGCGCTTCAACGCCCTGGCTCGCATCCACCACCAGCAGCGCGCCCTCGCACGATGCCAGCGACCGCGAAACCTCATAGCTGAAGTCCACATGCCCCGGCGTGTCGATCAGGTTCAGTTGATAGGTGTTGCCGTCCTTCGCCTTGTACATCATGCGCACGGCGTGGGCCTTGATGGTGATGCCGCGCTCCCGCTCCAGGTCCATCGCGTCGAGAATCTGGGCCTGCATCTCGCGGCCCGTCACTGAGCCGGTCAGTTCCAGCAGACGGTCGCTCAGCGTCGACTTGCCGTGGTCGATGTGGGCGATGATGGCGAAATTACGTAGGAAGCGTACGTCCATTTGCGGGGTCTGAAAATATTTCTCTGGCGCTTTCGTCGTCAGTCAATTGGATGTTTCAGTGAAAGAGCCGCTCCGCCTCAAGCGCTTTTCGACTCCCGGGGAGAGCTGCACAGAAGCGCTTTTTGCGCCGTTTCGCGCGCGAGCCTCCATGGCATAGCTTATCATCGGCTAAGGGTCTTTCACTCAATCCAGGGGACCTGATCGCGGCTGACACCGTCGCGCCTAGAATACGCATGGGCTTTATTCGATATCGTTGCTTTGGCTGCGCCGCGCTGCTTCTCTTGCTTGCGGGCTGCGATCCGTCGCACTCCCCGCGCTCCACCGCGGGTCAGCAGCCGCAGTCCACCGCTCCCGCTCTGCCCGCCGCTCCCCAAACGCCGGAGCCCGCGCTGCCCACGCAGCAGACCCTTCACCAGCGCCGCGTCCAGCTGCTCATTGACGAGGTTGAAAAGGCGTACTCCCAGGGCGACGCAGACTACCGCAAAGGCCGCCTGCCTGAAGCCAAAATCCAATTTGACCGCGCCGTCGATCTCATGCTGACCAGTGGCATCGACATCAAGAGCGATCCGCAGTTGCAGGATGAGTTCGATCGCATCGTCGACCAGGTCAACGCTCTCGAGATGGAAGCCCTCAAGCTCGGCAACGGTTTCGCGCCCAAGGTGGAACCCTCGCCCGCTGACGTCGCCACCGATGTCACCTTTGAAGTGGATCCGACCATCGTGGCCAAAGCCAAGACCGAGCTGGCCACCACCAAATCGGATCTGCCTCTCGTGGTCAACGATTACGTGGCAACGTTCATCAAGTTCTTCGCCTACTCGCAGCGTGGACACAACACGCTGCTCCATTCCTTCCAGCGCGCCGGCCGCTACAAGGCGATGATTCAGCGCGTCATGGGTGAAGAGGGTGTGCCGCAGGATCTTATCTATCTCGCTGTCGCCGAATCCAGCTTCCAGCCGCGCGCTCTCAACGCCGGCTCCGGTGCCGGCGGCATGTGGCAGTTCATGCCGTACGGCAACTACGGCTTGGTTCGCAATGGGTACGTCGATGAGCGCTTCGATCCGGAAAAGTCCACGCGCTCCTACGCGCGCTACATGAAGTACCTCTACAACCAGCTGGGCGACTGGTACCTTGCCATGGCCGCCTATGACTGGGGCGCAGGCAACGTGCAGCGTGCCGTTCAGAAGACCGGATACGCCGATTTCTGGGAGCTCTACAAGCGCAATAACCTGCCCGGCGAAACCAAGAACTACGTCCCTGAAATCCTCGCCGCCATCATCATCGCCAATCACCCCACGCAATACGGATTCGACGACGTCACGCTCGATCCGCCGGTGCTCACTGACACGGTCACCATCAACTACGCCGCCGATCTCCGCCTCGTGTCCGACCTGGTGAACGCGCCCGTCGATGAGCTGGTGGCGCTCAACCCCAGCCTGCTGCGGATGACCACGCCTCCCGACACCGCGTTCGATCTGCACCTTCCCGCCGGCACTGCCTCGCTATTTCAGCAGCGCATCGCCGGCATTCCTGAGATCAAGCGCGTGTCGTGGCGATACCACCGCGTAACGGCAGACGACACCCTGGCCTCCGTCGCGCGCGCCTATCACGTCACAGTTGCCGACCTGGCCGCTGCCAATCAGCTGCAGGAAGACCAGAACGTCTCGGGTCTCGAAGCGCTCGTTGTGCCCGTTGTGCCGGTGGCCGCGCCCTCCACGCATACGCTGCTCTACACCACGCGCAGGGGCGACACGCTGGTCTCCATCGCCGATCGCTTCGGCGTCTCGCTCGATCAGTTGCGCCGTTGGAACAGGATCCCCTCCGGCATCAAGGTCGAGTCAGGCCGCCGTCTTCATGTGGCTGAGCCCGCCTCCGTGCAGCGCGCCAGCGGCCGCCATCGCCGCGGCTCTGCAAGCGCGTCGGGCGCCAGGACGCATGAATCCAGTGCGGTGAAGGGCTCCGCGCTTTCTTCTGCGAGCAGGAAGAACAGCGAGGCCTCCACGCCAGCGAAAGAAGCCGCGCATAAGCCCGCGACCGCTGCTGGAGCGAAGAAATCGCACGCAGCCTCCGCTTCATCCAAGCACTCTGCGCACCATAAAGGTCCCGCGACGAAACAAAATTAGCGATGAGCCTTATTACATACTTGTCATTTGATGGTGTTTGCGTGCAAGCTATTTGCTACAATGGCTTCCGCAAGCGGAGTAGTGATATCCGCTGCGCCAAGCAATCAAGCGACAGCGCCAACCCGCTGGAGGCAATGCGATGGACGAAGTGTTCAAGATGTACGCAACGAGTGACGACAACAACAATTCTGAACCCGCAGAGCTCGATCCTGACCACGATGAAGGCCTCGATGACGAGGACGAAGAAGTTGAAACCTCCAGCGTTCTCACCTCCTCCGACGACGATGAGGGAGTGCCTGAAGAAGCCACTGTCGTGATCTCACAAACACCCGTAACCAAACCGGCCGCCAAAAAGGCCGCGAAAAAAACTTCCGCAAAGAAGGCTGCAACCAAGGCTCCGGCAAAGAAGGCCCCGGCCAAGAAAGTTGTTGCCAAAAAAGCTGTTGCTAAAAAGGCTCCAGCCAAAAAAGCAGCCGCGAAAAAAGCTGTGGCAAAAAAGGCCGCAAAGAAGTCCGCCGCAAGACAAAGCACTACTGGCGTAAGAGGCGGAAAGGCCGCAGCCAAGAAGGCCGCGACCAAAAAGAGCGCCAGCAAATCTACTAGACGAGGTAAACCGTTGGCCGTTAAGAAAGCAGCAAAGAAGGCGCCCGCCAAGAAGGCAGCAGCAAAGAAAGCTCCTGCAAAGAAGGCTCCGGCGAAGAAGGCAGTGGCCAAGAAGGCAGTGGCCAAGAAGGCTCCCGCAAAGAAGGCTGCGAAGAAAACCGCTGCCAAGAAGGCACCCAAGTAACAAAGGCAACCATGTAATTCAAGGCAAGCAAAAGAGCCCGGCATTCCGCCGGGCTTTTTTGCGCCTGAAAGTTGTTCCGCTCAGCTTCCCGCCAGCGGCGCCGTCAACTGCTCCATGTGCCAATACTGGTGGCGCACATAGTCCTCAATCAGAAACCGCAGCGTCACCGGCGCCTCCCCTCCATCCAACAAAAACGGCCCCGCGTCACCGGGGCCGCTCACGCTCACAACAATTCATCCTGCTGAAGGGTACGGGCTGCAGCCCGTACATCAATGCCATGAAATCAGCGCGGGCTTTAGCCGCTGAGGGACTGGACGCCTACTTCTTCATCTCGTCCAGCGCCGCCAGCACTTCTTCCGAATGATGCGATGGATCCACCTTCGTCCACACCTTCACAATCTTCCCCTGCGGATCGATGAGAAAGGTGTTGCGGTTGGCAATGGTCATGGGCCCGAAGTGCCCCAGCGACCCGTACTCGTCCACCACCTTGTGCTTGGGATCGGCCAGCAGCCTGAAGGTTAGCCCTTCCTTGGTGCAAAATTGCTTGTGGCTGTCGGGCGTATCCACGCTCACGCCCACAATCACCGCGTTGTCGGCTTCAAACTTTGTCAGGTCGCGTTGAAAGTTGTGGGCCTCGATCGTACAGCCCTGGGTCATGTCCTTGGGGTAGAAGTAGAGCACCACCCACTTGCCTTTGAAGCTGTCCAGCGAAATCTCTGACCCGTCCTGCGACGGCAAGGTGAACGTGGGGGCAACTTGTCCAGCGGCCGGCACTGTCTGGTCGGCCGCATGGACGGTGACAAACGCAACGGCCAGCACCAGTATCGCGGCGACGGCAAAGAAAACGGTCTTTCTCACGACGGACCTCCTTGAAGCTCGTAGGTAGGGAACAGAAAGCTGCGGAATCGGCTCAAAGGGAAAATCAAGCCGGCAGCGGGAAAAGTCTGCTGCCAATCAGTATGGGCGCGGAGACGCCACGATGGCAATCCCCGCCCTGTCGGCCTTGTCGATCAGCGCCTCGCGATCGAACAGAAGCGTGCGTCCGGCTTCAACTGAAAGGCAACTCGCGCCCGCTCTCACCATCGCCTCCACCGTGCGCATTCCGATCACCGGCACGTCGAAGCGCATATCCTGCTTCGGCTTGGCCACTTTCACCACCGTCAGGCGGCGCTGCAGGGTGGTTACAGCGGCTTCGTCTTCCTCCAGTGACCTCATCAGCTCACCGGCGCGCTCAATCGCCGCGTCGGTGCCTTCCATGGCCTCCACGGCCACGCAGGCCTGCGCCGCCACCACCACCGTTTGCCCAATGTCGAATCCCGCCACCGATCGCGCCACACCCATGCCGTACTCAATGTTCTTGCGCTCTTCCGCGTCAGGCCGTCGCTCCGTCAGCACGCCCTCCATGGCCAGCAGCGGCTCAAGGAACGCGGTGGAACTGATCAGCTCAATGCCCTCGTCGCCCAGCACCTTGGCCACCGCGCCCAGCAGCATGTCGGTGTTTCGCGTGCGCAGGTTCAACAGCAGCTTGGCCAGCCGCCAGTCGGGCCGGATGCTGGAGAAAATCTGCTTGTGCTTCACCTGCCCGGCCATCACCGCCATCGTCACGCCTTCCTTGTGGAACACCTCGATCAGCCGTGACAACTCGCCCAGCGAAAGCCAATACACGCTGATGTGCTCGTCGCTGGCGGCGCGATGATTGATCTCCGGATCGGTTTCTTCGCGAATTGCAGCCACTGTCACCGCGAACCCCTGCGCCCGCGCCGCATCCAGCAGCAGAAAAGGGAAGCGCCCATTGCCGGCAATCAGACCCAGCTTCATGCGGTCGTACCCACAGAATCGCGGGGTTCAACCCGGCTGCGCATCACCGCAACACCCACTCGCCAGCCTGCTTGATCTCTCGATACATCGCATCGGGCGCAAGGTCGATTTCGCCCGGCCACGTCACGGTCCCGAACTCCACCCGTGCCTGGCAAAAGATCTCCGGATCCTTCAACGCTTCAAAAACGCCCTTCAAATGGCTGGATTCAAAGCGAACCGTACCTTCTGTGCCGTCCGAAAAGCGCACGGATACCGCCAACGGAGACTTGGGTTCAACTGAAACGACGGTCCATCGCATCTCGCTACTCCAGAGGAGCGATTTTGTGGGGCTGCTCCTTGGCCCGGCATAGCTCCCAATCTGCAAGCAGTTCTGCTCTATGCAATTCAGCCCAATCCAGCACTAACCCCAGCGCGCGCCGAGGCAGTGAGCCTTCTAGAACTTCCAGCGTTCCGATTATGACCACCGCTTCATGTTCGTTGTAGCACGCATGAAAATGTGGAGGCGCATGGTCATTGAAGTACATGCGGATGAGGATGCCAAAAAAAGTGCTAATCGTCGGCACTGGTCATTCCTTTGCTCCAAGAATAACGATAGCTCCACCAAATCGGTAGCGGGAACCCGGCCTACTTGATCACCCCGCGATGGCTGCGCTCGATAAAGTCCGCGACAATCTTCACATCATCGCCTTCCATCTCTCGAATCTTCTCGAGCGCCTGCGACGTGTTCATCCGCGACGTCAACAGCAGCCGGAACGCCTTCTGCAGCGTGTTCAGCCGCTCCGGAGTAAAGCCGCGCCGCGCCAATCCAACCTTGTTGATGCCGAATGCCTTGTTTTCCCGCCGCGATGAAGTCAGCGAAAACGGCAGCACATCCTGGGTCACAATCGTGCCGCCGCCGATAAACGCGTATTGCCCCACGGTGCAGAACTGGTGCACCGGGCTGAACGCGCCCACGCTGGCGTTGTCCTCGATAATCACGTGCCCGGCCAGGGTGGCGGAGTTGGCCAGAATGCAATTATTGCCCACTTTGCTGTCGTGGCCGATATGCACGTACGCCATCAGCAGGCATCCCGACCCAATGCGCGTGATGCCGCCGCCCTTGGTCGTACCGCGGCTGATGGTCACGCCCTCGCGGATCGTGTTGTCGTCGCCGATCTCCGTCGCGGTGGGCTCGCCGTTGTACTTCAGATCCTGCGGCGCCACGCCGATGGCCGTGAAGGGATGAATCACGTTGCGCGCGCCAATCCGCGTGCGCCCATCCAGCACCACGTGCGAAACGAGCGTGCATCCCTCGCCCAGCACCACGTCCGGGCCAATCGTCGTAAACGGGCCGATCATGCACGACTCCGGCACCTGGGCTCCCGGAGCCACAATCGCGCTGGGATGAATGCTCACTCCGCGCTCTCCGCCGCCGCAACGGTCTCAGCGGGCGCCTCGCCCCCGGTTTCGCGCGTGCGCGGCACCACGCGGCACGTCAGCGTCGCCTCGCAGGCCAGCTTGCCGTCCACATAGGCCTTGCCATCGATCCGCCCGGCCCGCGGCCGAAACGACAGCACTTCCACCTCGATGCGCAACTGGTCTCCCGGCGTCACCGGCCGGCGAAACTTGGCCCGCTCAATCCCGGTAAACACCACCAGCTTCTTCTCGCGGTCGGGCAGCTCATACATGATGATGATGCCGCCAGCCTGCGCCATCGCCTCCACCACCAGCACGCCCGGCATAATCGGATAGCCGGGAAAATGCCCCTGAAAAAACGGCTCGTTGATGGTCACATTCTTGATGGCCACCAGGCGCTTGGTGCGCTCAAACTCCACAATTCTGTCAATCAGCAGAAACGGGTAGCGGTGGGGTAGGAAACCCATGATTTCCTGGATGTCGATCGTCATTCATTGGCTCCGAAAAGCAGGGGCGAACACCGCACCACGCTCGTCAGGATTATACCCAACCGCACGTGCAGCTTATCCCGCATCGAGGCCAATGCCCGCCTACTTCTTCACGCGATGCGCTGCCGTATCCACGTTCCAGAACTCCGGCGCCAGGCTCTGGTTATAGATCACCTTGTCCAGAAACATCTGCCGCGACATGTCGGAGCCTTTGAAGCGCGTGATCGTGTACGCCGTCGGCAAACCATCCACAAGGTGATAGTCGTCGTACTCTTCGACGTCGAGGTTTTTGTCTTTGTACACCGGGTCGCGCCACTCGAACGTGCGCTGCAACGGCAGGTGCGTCTGCACATCCATCAGGATCGTGACGGCCTCGTTCTCTGCCGAGATCAGCGTCACCTGTTCCGCCAGGTGCCGTTCCGCCAGGTGCTGCCCCTCATACACAAGAATCGTCTTCGGATCCTTGAGCCACACCTTGATGGCCGTTTCAATGGAGTGGTCGCGCCGCCGCAGAAACTCATCCACCTGCTCCTTGGGCAGCGCCTTCTTGCCTCGATAGGTCACCTCCCAGCCTTCCCGCCCCGCGTAAAACTGCAGCACATCGCGATGCGCAGTGAACTCGATGCGATCCTGGTCGGGCCACGCATGAAAATTCCAGAACTTCGTCGTACCGGGGTCAGGCGCGCCGTTGTAGAACCCCGCCAGGTGACCCTGCTGCATCTGGTTCCTGATGTTGAGCCATGCGTCCCCGCCCAGCGCCTTCACCATCGCATCCAGCGCCGCGCGAGCCTGCCTGGCGTTCTTCGCAGCCTCGTCTTCCGCTGCCTGGGTCGGCGTTGTCTGTGCTTGGACGGCGAACGGCGCGCCCACCATCAGGGCCGCAAACACCACCGGCAAAAGCTTGCGCATCAACTTTCTCTCCTGTTCGGGCCCATCCGATTGTTTCGCAAAATGAACGAGGGCTTCAGCCCTGCGGCATTCATCCCACCAACACCGCGCCCCCGTTCACATTCAGCACCTCGCCCGAGATAAATCCGGCCAGCGGCGTACACAAAAACAGCACCGGTCCCGCAATCTCCCGCACATGCCCGGGCCGCCCCACGGGGATCCCCGCCGCAATCTTCGGCCCCTGCTCCGGATGCCCCAGCGCCGCCGCCGACATCTCCGTCGTCACCCAGCCCGGCGCCACGCAATTCACGCGAATCCCCTTCGGAGCCAATTCGCTTGACAGGCTCTTAGTCAGACTGATGATGGCCCCTTTCGTCACGGCATAGTCCGCGTGGTTCGCCTCGCCGCGCTGCCCGGCCGTGGAACTGATCAGCACAATATGTCCCGTCGCATCGGCCTCTTCCGCGGGCCTGTCCTGCCGCTCCATCTGCCCCACCGCCGCCTGCACCAGCCCGAACACCGAGTCCAGGTTCACGCCCATCGTGCGCCGCCACTGCTCCTCTGCCATCTCCGCAATGGGCGCATCCTCCGCCGGCCAAATTCCGTGATTCACCACCAAGATGTCCAGCCGGCCAAACGTGCGCACCGCCTCGGCCACCAGCGCGCGTCCATCCGCCGGAGTGCTCAAGTCCTGCTCCAGCGCAACGCACCTTCCAGGCCCTCCGCACTCGGCGGCCAAAGCCTCGGCCCGCTGCCGCGCCTGCCGATAGTTGAACGCCACCCGCGCGCCCGCTTGTGAAAACAGCCTCACCGTCTCTGCGCCAATCCCACGCGACCCGCCCGTGATCAGCGCCACCTTCCCGTCCAGCATCAATGGAATTCCAGCCATACGGCCACGCTAACGGGTTCCCCTGCTTCAAGTAAAGGCAACCCAATGGCTCCATCCGGGGAATTCCGTCGGTCGGCCCTTCACCCCAATCCTGCTTGCTCTCCCCGGGTGCCCCATCCTTGCCATGTTTTTGTCTTTATGACAAGGATGGGAGACAACGAACCCAGTCCACGAATCCCGTCAAGCGACGGGTCTAACCAAGGACGTCAGCAACAGCCGTCCAATCCCGACCCTGACTCTCGGCTACGCCGCGATGGGTCAACTTGCCCATCCACGCATTCAGTCCTTCCGCCAGCCCTGCATCCTGCTTGAGCGCTTCGCGGGCACCCAAATTCGCCAGCCGCATCAGGTAGGGGAACGTCGCGTTGGTCAGCGCCAGGGTGGAAGTATTCGGCACCGCGCCCGGCATGTTGGTTACGCAGTAGTGCACCACGCCGTCCACCACAAAGCTGGGGTCGGAGTGCGACGTAGGCCGGGCGGTCTCCACGCATCCGCCCTGGTCGATGGCCACGTCCACAATCACGGCACCCTTCTTCATCTGGGAGACCATGGCGCGGGTCACGAGTTTGGGAGCCGTGGTTCCGGGAATGAGAACGCCACCGATCACCAGGTCGGCTTCCCTGGTAGCGTGGGCTACGTTGTAGCTGTTCGAGGCCAGCGTGTACACCCGCCCACCGAAGATATCGTCGATCTCGCGCAGACGGTTCAAATTCACATCAGCCAGCGTGACCTTGGCGCCGAATCCCAACGCAACCTTGGCCGCATTGGTGCCCACAACGCCGCCGCCAATAATCGTTACATGCGCCGGTGGTACACCCGGTACACCACCGAGCAGAATGCCGCGCCCGCCGTGTTCCTTCTCAAGATACGTCGCGCCCACCTGCACGCTCATGCGGCCCGCCACCTCGCTCATCGGCGTCAGCAGCGGTAGCGTGTTCTGGCGATCGCGAACCGTCTCATACGCAATGCCGATGACCTTCGCTTCCAGCAGCTTGTTGGTCAGGTTCGGCACAGGCGCCAGGTGAAGATAGGTAAACAGCACCAGCCCCTCGCGGAAGAAAACGTACTCCTTCTCGATTGGCTCCTTGACCTTGACCACCATCTCCGATTTGCCCCAAACGTAGGCTGCGTCGCCCACGATCTCCGCACCGGCGTCCTGGTACTCCGCGTCGGTAAAGCCCGAGTCCGCGCCGGCCTGGGTCTCCACCAGCACTTTGTGGCCGGCCTCGGTGAGCGCCTTGGCGGCTGCGGGGGTAACGCCTACACGAGCCTCGTGGTCCTTAATCTCTTTGGGAACGCCAATCATCATCGCTTTTGCTCCTGCCTGGGTTGGATGCTCTGGGGGGAAAGCCGCGTCTGTCGCGAAATTGGCCGCGACGGAATGTAGCCCTTCAGGAAAAAGGCGACAATCCCGGCGCGGCTCTATAGGACGACTTGCAACTGCAGAGAATGCTACGGCGAGCAGGGCTTCCAATGTATGCAAACTTCGTGATAAAAGAGGCTGATGGGAACGAAACGTGAAAGAACACCCACTTTAGCACACAAATCGCGCGTAGGGCCGTCCGCTGCTGCAGCGGATGCCCCGCTGGACGAGCTCGACGTCTCCATTCTCGGGTTCCTGGAGCACCATGGCCGAGCCACGAATTACGAAGTTGGCGAGGCGGTCGGCCTGTCGGCGTCAGCAGCGTCGCGCCGCATCCAGGCGCTCGAGAGTGTGGGAGCCATCCGGGGCTACCGGGCGCTCATCGACGACCGGCTGCTGGGCAAGCAGATGACGGTCTTCATCCGCGTCACATTGGAACGCCAGTCAGCCGCCGTGCTGGGCGCGTTTGAAACTGCGGTCCGGCACATGCGGGGAATCGCGAGCTGTCATCTCATGGCGGGCCAGTACGACTACATGCTGCTGGCACGCGTCGCCGACATCGACGACTACGGCCGCCTCCACCAGAACGAGCTTTCCCGCCTGCCCGGAGTTACGCGGCTGGAGACCAGCTTCGCGCTGCGAGATGTGCTGGAGGGAGCGAAGTCCTGAACGGCTCGCTCCCGTTTTGGTGTCAGGCCATGGACTCGCGTGCGCCCTTCCACAGATCGATCGACGCATCCTGCGCGTGGCGGTCGATCTCCTTCAACTCCGCATCGCTGAATTCGAGCTTGCTGAGGGCGTCGAGCGAATTATTCAACTGCTCCACATTGCGCGCGCCGACCAGCGCCGAAGTAACGCGCTTGTCGCGCAGCACCCAAGCAATCGCCATCTGCGCCAGCGACTGCCCGCGCTGCTGTGCGATCTCATGCAGAGCCCGCACGCGCTTGATGTTGTCCTCGCTTAGAAAATCCTTCAGCAGCGACGAATTCTCCGCAGTGGCGCGCGAGTTCTGTGGCACGCCCTTCAGATATTTGTTGGTCAGCAGACCCTGCGCCAGCGGCGAAAACGCAATGCATCCCACGCCAAGCTCATCCAGCGTCGCCAGCAATCCGTTCTCCACCCAGCGATTCAGCATGGAGTACGACGGTTGATGAATCAGCAGCGGCACACCCATGCTCTTCAAAATCTCCGCCGCCTGCCGCGTGCGCTCAGGGCTGTACGACGAGATGCCCACATACAGTGCCTTGCCCTGGTGCACGGCGGAGACCAGCGCGCCCATCGTCTCTTCCAGCGGCGCATCCAACCATGGCCGGTGCGCGTAGAAGATATCGACATACTCAAGCCCCATGCGCTGCAGGCTGTCATCGAGCGAAGCCAGCAGGTACTTGCGCGAGGCTCCGATACCATAAGGCCCCGGCCACATGTCCCATCCGGCCTTGGTCGAGATCACCAGTTCATTGCGCAGCCCGCGAAAATCCTTGCGCAGAATCTCGCCGAAGTTCTCCTCGGCCGAGCCGTAAGGTGGTCCATAGTTGTTGGCGAGATCGAAATGCGTCACGCCGCGATCGAACGCCCGCCGAATAGTCGCGCGGCCGGTCTCGAAGACATCGGCCCCGCCGAAGTTTTGCCATAGTCCGAGCGAGACTGGAGGCAATACAAGGCCTGAATGGCCGCAGCGGCGAAACTGGGCTTCGTCATATCTTTTTGCATCGGGAACATACGTCATCAAACATCTCCTACGTGCATTTCTTCCGGCGTACAGATCGAGATCGTCTGAGTAGACGGCTTCAGTCTTGGAAAGCTGGCGAGCTTTGCTTTATCCCAGTCGAAGTATTCAGTGCTGTCGTTTCCGTGAGACTCCCAAAACGCGCGCTCTTCCCCTTCGTTCTCAAACTTCGGGATTGCCTTGAGCGGTGTTCTCATTGGACTCACTCCGCATTATCAATCTGCGCTCTTTGCAGCTTATCGGAGTAGTCCACGTACACCGCCTTCCACGTCGTGAAGAAATCGATGGCCTCCGACCCTTCGCGATGCCCGTTGCCTGTGTGCTTCACGCCACCAAAGGGCAGATGAACCTCAGCGCCAATGGTCGGCGCATTGATGTAGGTGATGCCCGCCTCGAGGTCCCGAATGGCCGCGAATGCGCGGTTTACATCCTTTGTGTAGAGCGCGGTCGACAGACCGTAATCGATGGAATTGGCAATCTCAATCCCCTGCTCATAGGTGTCGAACTCTATGAGGCTCACGACCGGCCCAAACACCTCTTCGCGCGCAATGCGCATCGTGGGAGTGACACCGCCCAGCACCGTGGGCTCAAAGAAAGTGCCCTTGCTGTAACTTCCGTCCGTCAACGCGTGGCCGCCGGCGAGTAACTTCGCGCCCTCGCCCAGCGCAATCTCAACATATTTCTCTGACGTCTCGATCTGGCTCGCATTTACCTGCGGACCCACCTCAACCGACTCATCCAATCCGTTGCCGATCTTCAGCTTTTTCGCCCGGGCCACAAACTTCGTAATAAACTCCTCGGCAATCCCCTTCTGCAGCAGGATGCGGCTGGTAGCCGTGCAGCGCTGGCCGGTGGTGCCGAATGCGCCCCAGAGCGCGCCGTCAAGGGCCAGGTCGAGATTGGCATCGTCGAGCACGATCTGTGCATTCTTGCCGCCCATCTCGAGCGAAACCGGCTTGAACGTGGCCGCGGCGCGCTGGGCAACCAGCGAACCCACCTCGCTCGATCCGGTAAAGCTGATGGCGCGCACGTCAGGATGCTCCACTAGCGCCGTGCCGGCAGACGAACCGCTGCCACTCACGATGTTGACCACGCCGGGCGGCAGGCCCGAATCCACCAGAGCCTGTACCAGGTTGTAGACGGAAAGCGGTGTGTCCGTGGCCGGCTTGATGACGCACGTGTTCCCCGAAACCAGCGCCGGAAACAGCTTCCAGCTCGGAATCGCCATGGGGAAATTCCACGGCGTAATCAGGCCCACCACGCCCACGGGCATGCGCACGCTCATGGCAAATTTGTTCTGCAGCTCGCTCGGAGTGGTCTTGCCGAACAGCCGCCGCCCCTCGCCGGCCACGTAGTAGGCCTCGTCGATGGCCTCCTGCACGTCTCCACGTGTTTCAGCCAGCACCTTGCCCATTTCACGTGTCATGTCGTGGGCATACTGCTCTTTGCGCTCCTGCAGCAGCTGGCCGGTGCGGTAAAGGATCTCTGCCCGTTTGGGCGCCGGAACCAGCCGCCACGTGGCGAAGGCCTTTTTGGCGGCGGCCACGGCTAGCGCTACGTCTTCCGCGCCCGAGGCGGGGAACTCCCCCACCACGTCATCGTGGTCCGCTGGGTTCAGGTTGAGAACGGTTTTGCCGCTCCGGGCCGACAGACGTTCGCCGCCAATCAGGTTCAAAAACACAGGATGAGCCATAGAATCCTCGCAAAAAACGGGAAAGTGACGCTGCGCACGCCCAAAAAGAACCGGGAATCCGGCCGGCTCCGCTCACGATTGCAGCGGAAAGCGTATCCTGACGATACGGCAAACATCTGAGTTTACCGCACCGACAGCTTCCTTCGTCGTCAGGAGGGGGCTTGGGGTGCGGCTTATTCGGGGTGGCCGTACAATAGGCAATGAGGTAAAACCAGTTTCCCAATGTCATTAAACGGCTATCCTTCGCGCTCATCGCGCTCACACGGTCTCCGTTCGCTTTTCAGCATGTTTTCAAGCGATCTGGCGATCGATCTCGGCACCGCCAACACGCTGGTCTTTGCGGCCGGCAAGGGTATCGTCGTCAACGAACCCTCCATTGTGGCCATCAACAAGAACACCGGCGAAGTGGAGGCAGTGGGTAAAGAGGCCAAGGAGATGCTTGGCCGCACCCCCGGCAACATCGTCGCCATCAAGCCCATGAAGGATGGCGTGATCGCCGACTTCAAGGTCACTGAAAAGATGTTGAACTACTTCATCCAGAAGGCCCACAACCGCAAGATGCTGGTGCACCCGCGCATTGTGATCGGCGTTCCTTCTGAGATTACACAGGTGGAAAAGCGCGCGGTTGAAGACTCCGCCTATCGCGCCAAGGCCAGCGAAGTGTATCTGGTGGA